>JABHUX010000072.1 GCA_018658635.1 Alphaproteobacteria bacterium | reverse complement strand
TTTATATAGATTAAAGCCTTTTTAACAAATATCAGACTTGTGTTGCTTGCATGACACAATATGCAATTAGAGCATATGCAATAGATGCATAATTATTTAAACGTAATTTAAAGGAAGACTAGATGTTTGTTTTATCTCTTCCATTGAAAAGGAGGTTGCTACTGAAAATATATCTATTTGATCTGTAAGCTTAGTATAGAACTTATTGTATTCCTCCATAGTTGGAACAAGCACTTTTAGTAAGTAATCAATACTTCCACTTAACCTATAAAATTCAACAACTTCAGGCATAGAGCTTATAATGCTTATAAATTTCTTAGCCCATTCCATGTTATGTTTGTTGGTTCTAATAGAGACAAAAGCTACGGTTTTAAGGTTAAGCTTATTACGATCCGCTACCGCAACCTTCTTCTTTATATATCCCTCTTTATATAGCTTATTAATTCTAGCCCAACATGGAGTGGCTGAAAGGTTCACTTTCTTGGATAATTCAGCAATTGGAATATCCGCGTCCTCTTGAAGTTGGGATAATATTTTTTTATCTATCTCATTCATAATATTTTATTCTGATATAATTAACATATTTAAAATAAAATACTAGTTTTAGTCTTTAAAAAGCTAATTTTTAACTTATTTTTCTGCAAATATTGAGTTAAACAGAAATAAATACTAAATCAGCACCACATTAAAAAATTAATACAAAAGGAAATACAAAATGAAATTAATTAAAAAATTTGCTCTGCTTTGGGCTTTGTTATTTACAGCTCCAGTAATTGCAGCTCCAAGTGATTTTTTAGTAAATACTGATTGGTTAGAAAAAAATCTTAATAACCCTAAACTTCGACTAATTGAAGTAAGCGTTGATACAGGAGTATACGAAAGAGGTCACATTCAAGGTGCGGTAAATTTTAAATGGCACACTGATTTAGTGGATCCAGTAAAAAGAGATATCGCTAGCAAAGAAAATTTTGAAAAATTACTTCGTCAAGCAGGCGTTAACAATGACAGCACAATTGTAATCTACGGAGATAGCAATAACTGGTTTGCTGCATGGGGTGCTTGGGTGTTTGATATTTACGGAGTAAAAAATGTTAAGTTACTTGATGGCGGCAGAAAAAAATGGGAAGCAGAAAAGAGACCTTTAACTCCACTTGCAACACAAGTTGCAGCTGGAAATATAAAAGTATCTGATGCTAACAATGCTTTACGCGCAAGATTAACCGATGTTGTTGCTGTTGCTAATAAAAAATCTGACATAGCATTAGTTGATATTAGATCGCCAGATGAATTTAGTGGAAAAGTTATTGCCCCAGCAGGTATCCAAGAATTAGCAGTTAGAGCTGGTCATATACCAGGCGCGGTGAATGTTCCTTGGGGACAAGCTGTTGCAGAAGATGGAACATTTAAATCTGCAGAAGAACTTAAAAAAGTTTATGGAGCAGTTGGTATTGATGGAAAAAAACCAATTATTACATATTGCAGAATTGGAGAACGTTCTAGTCATACTTGGTTCGCGCTAAGCAAAATCCTAGGTTACAATGTTAAAAACTATGATGGTTCATGGACAGAGTATGGAAATTCTGTTGGCAACCCAATAATTAATACAGCTGGAACTGTTTGGGCTGGAAAATAATAACTAATTAGCAAATTAAATCGCTACTTGTTATCTTTCTAGAATTTAGTAAATTTTTACTATTCTGAAATAGCGGCACTATTTGTGTCGCTATTTTTTTTATTTTAGGAGTTAAAATGGCAAAAATAAATTATCAGTTGAATAATAATATTCCTGCATTTAAAAATTTTTTTGGAATAGTTATAATTCTTATTATTGCTTTCATTTTAAATTCACGGATTGAAAATTTACAAGGAGGCACTGCTCTTTCTTTATCTTTATGGCTTGGAATTGCTTTTGGTGCAGTTTTGCAAAGAAGTAGGTTTTGTTTTTATTGTTTAAGTAGAGATTTTATTGAATTAAAAAATGCTAAAGGATTACTTGGAATTGTTGTTGCTCTTATCATTGGAACATTAGGCTATCATTTAATATTTGGAGCTTTTCTTATTGATCCAATAGCGCCACGCCTTCCGCCCAATGCCCATATCGCGCCTGTTAGTTGGGTTTTAGTATTAGGCTCTTTTAGCTTTGGTCTTGGAATGGCCATTGCCGGATCATGCATTAGCGCTCAACTTTATAGACTAGGTGAGGGTCTTTTATCAGCATTCATTGCATTTATTGGAATTATATTTGGGTTTGTTTTAGCTTTTTTAAGTTGGAATTTTTTTTATCTTAAAGCTATCCAACAAGCACCTCTCATTTGGTTCCCTCATTATCTTGGATACAAAGGATCAGTCGTTTTACAAATTACATTATTAATTTTTTTAGCCTTATTACTTTTTAAATTTCACAAAAAACAAAAAGAGAATAATAAAATTCAAAAATGGTGGGAAATAAAATGGCCAACTTATGTTGGAGGAATACTAGTTGCTTTAATTGCAACTATTGCGTTCTTAAGAGTGACTCCTTTAGGTGTTACAGCTGAGATTGGAAGTATAGCAAGAACAAGTGCTGGTTATTTAAATATTTTACCCGCACGTCTTGAAGGCTTGGATACTTTAAGAGGATGTTTGACAATTGTTAAAGAAACATTCTGGTCTAATAACGGCTTATTTATTTTTGGTTTAGTGCTTGGGTCTTTCGCTCTTGCAACCTTTTCTGGTGATTTTAAAATTCAAATTCCTAAAATTAAAGAAAGTGTGCGATCGTTTGTTGGTGGAATATTAATGGGGTTTGGTTCTATGATTGCACTTGGTTGTACAGTTGGTACTTTATTATCAGGTATTATGGCAGCATCCTTATCGGGTTGGATATTTTTAATTTTTTGTGGAGCTGGTTTATATTTAGGCTGGCTAATTAGAAAAAAATATAAATTTAATTAAGATTTTAAAATGACTTCAACAAGCTTGATAAGTAAAATTGGAAATACCCCTTTAATTTATTTAAAGAAGGCATCAGAAATTTCTGGATGTAAGATTTTTGGTAAAGCGGAATTTTTAAATCCTGGAGAATCTGTAAAAGATAGAGCTGCGCTTTATATTTTAAATGATGCTATTAAAAATGGTAAATTAAAAAAAGGTGGAACGATTGTTGAAGGAACTGCAGGCAATACTGGAATTGGAATTGCAATAATTGCAAAAGAACTTGGCATTAAAACTGTCATTGTTATTCCAGAAACACAATCAAAAGAAAAAAAAGATACTTTAAGACAATTAGGCGCCGAACTAATTGAAGTTCCAGCTGTTCCCTACGATAATCCAAATAATTATGTAAAGCATGCAAAGAAAGTTGCAGATGACATTGGTGGTTATTGGGGAAATCAATTTGATAATACCATCAATCAATTAGCTCATATTGAAACGACCGCTGAAGAAATTTGGACACAGACTAATGGTGAAGTAGATGGATTTATTTGCGCCTCAGGAACGGGGGGGACTATTTCTGGTGTTTCAATTGGTTTAAAGAAGCATAATAAAAATATTAAAATTGCAGTGAGCGATCCGCTTGGTTCTGCTCTTTATAATCATTTTAAAACTGGAAATTTATTAATGAATGGTAGTTCGATAACGGAAGGCATTGGAACATCAAGAATAACCAAGAATTATGAGGGTGCTTTGCTTGATGATGCCTTTCAAATTAATGATACTGATGCTTTAAATATTGTCTTTGATTTACTACATGATGACGGGTTGTGTCTTGGTAGTTCATCTGGGATAAATGTTGCAGGCGCAATTGAACTTGGGAAAAAAATGGGACCTAACAAAATTATAGTTACAATTTTATGTGATAGTGGAACGCGTTATGCTAGCAAATTGTTTAACCGTGAATTCTTAAAGTCAAAAGGACTGCCGTGTCCTGATTGGATTAAATGATTATTGATAAAAGCAAAATCAAAACTATAGATATAAAAAAACCTCTGCAATTAGAGTCAGGTCAGGTTCTAGATAGTTTTACAATTGCCTATGAAACTTTTGGAACTTTAAATCAAAAAAAAGATAATGCTATTTTAGTATTTCATGCATTAAGTGGAGATCAATTTGCAACAGGTATAAATCCTATTACAGAAAAAGAAGGTTGGTGGGTAACTGCAATAGGACCTAATAAAGCAATTGATACGAATAAATATTTTGTAATTTGCGCAAATGTTTTAGGCGGTTGTATGGGGACAACGGGTCCAACAGATATCAATCCTAAAACAAATGAATTTTATGGTAATATTTTCCCGCTTGTGACCATAAGAGATATGGTTAATGCGCAAGTTCTATTGCTCGATCATTTACAAATTGAAAAAACTTTATGTGTATTGGGTGGTTCAATGGGTGGAATGCAAGTTCTTCAGTTCTGCTCATCTTATTCTAATAGAACTTATTCAGCGATTCCAATTGCTTGTACTGCAAGTCACTCAGCGCAGAACATTGCATTTGATGAACTGGCACGTCAGGCGATTATGGCTGATCCTGAATGGTCTAATGGAAACTATTTAAAATTAAAAAAAAGTCCTCGGAATGGATTATCCATTGCACGTATGGCAGGTCATATCAGTTATTTATCTGAGGAAGGATTACAGGAAAAATTTGGTAGACGTTTGCAGCAAAAAGGTGATTTCAAATTTTCATTTGATGCTGACTTTCAAGTTGAAAGTTATTTAAAATATCAAGGTAATGCTTTTGTCGATCGCTTTGACGCAAATAGCTATTTATATTTAACGCGAGCAATGGATTATTTTGATTTATATCGTGAAAATAATGGTGTGCTTGCTAACGCTTTTAAAGATACAAAAATTAAATATTGTATAATTTCTTTCTCTACAGACTGGCTATATCCAACTGCTGAGAGTAAAAAAATTCTTATTGCGCTTAATTCCATTGGCGCAGATGTAAGTTTTGTTGAAATTATGACTAACAATGGTCATGACTCTTTTCTTTTAGATGAGCCTGAATTTTTACGAAGCGTCAAAGGATTCTTAGATTCAGCTTATGAATCTTTTAAAGCGTCTCACTAATTAAATGGTTGAAGTTAAAAAAGACAATACTGTTATTGTTTCTGAAGTAGGCCCTGGTCCTTTTGTTCAAAGCGTGACTGTTAGAGGGCATAAACTTTTTGCTGATGAACCCTTATCTTTTCCAGAAGGTACAGATAAAGGCTTAAGTCCAAATGACTTTTTACTTTCATCCCTTGGATCTTGTACTTCTATAACTCTTAGAATGTATGCTCGTTTAAAAAAATTACCTCTCGATAAAATTATCATCACTCTAAACAAAAATGATAATGGCGATATTGATAGAAAAATTGAGCTTATTGGTAATTTAACAGATGAACAAAGAAATAAGTTGTTTGAAATTTCAAATAAGTGCCCTATTCACAAAGCTCTAACGAATACGGTAAAAATTAATTCTAAATTAATCTAAATAGTTTTTAGCGCCTGCTCAATGTCAGCTAAAATGTCATCTGGATGTTCAATTCCAATTGACAATCTCACGTAGCCTGGCGTAACTCCTGCTTTTAATTGCTCCTCAGGAGAAAGCTGTGAATGAGTTGTAGAAGCTGGATGAATTGCAAGACTTCTTGCATCACCAATGTTTGCAACATGATATAAAAGTTTTAAAGCATTAATAAATTTCTTCCCCGCATCAACGCCACCTTTTAATTCAATGCCGCATAAAGCTCCAAAGCCGCCATTTAAATATTGCTTAGCACGCTTTCCAACTTCCCCATCGTAAAGACTTGGATAAATAACTTTTTGAACTTTGCTATGTTTAGTTAAATACGAAACAACTTTTTCAGCATTAGAACAATGTTGTTTCATACGCAAAGCTAACGTTTCTAATCCTTGAATTATTTGCCACGCATTAAATGGCGCTAATGGCGCTCCCAAATCTCGAAGCAAAACAACTCGTGCCCTTATAATAAATGGAATGTTGGCTCCTGTTAATTTTGGAACAACTTCACCCCAAACAGCTCCACCGTACGAAGGGTCTGGCTCATTATAGAATGGTTGTCTTTTTTTATTTGCAGTCCAATTAAAATTTCCACCATCAACAATTACACCCCCAATAGAATTTCCATGACCACCAATAAATTTAGTAAGAGAATGCATAACAATTGCAGCGCCATGTTCTAAGGGTTTGCAAATAATTGGTGATGCAGTGTTATCCATAATTAAAGGAATTCCAAATTTTTTACCAATTTCCGCAACTTCCTTGATTGGAAAAATTCTAAGATAAGGATTTGGGCATGTCTCACCGTAGTATCCTCTTGTTTTATCATCTGTTAATTTTTCAAAATTTTTAGGATCAATTGGATCTGCAAAACGAACCTCGATGCCTTGATCTTTTAAAGTATTTTTAAATAAATTTACTGTTCCGCCATATAAATCGGTAGACGCAACAATATTGTCTCCAGCTTTACATAAGTTTTGTGCACAAAATGCAGATGCAGCCTGACCTGATCCTACAGCTAGAGCTGCAATTCCGCCCTCTAAAGCAGCTACTCTTTTTTCAAGAACATCTACCGTTGGATTCATAATCCTTGTGTAAATGTTTCCAAATTCTTTTAAGGCAAATAAGTTTGCCGCATGATCTGTGTTGTTAAATTGATAACTTGTTGTTTGATAAATCGGTACTGCAACTGATGTTGTTGCTGGATCGCTTCGATAATCTCCGCCGTGTAAGCCTATGGTCTCTGGATGTTTACTTGATGTGGTCATTTATTTTTTTTAATCAAATAATGTTTATCTAAAATATATAATTTATTTAATGCTGTTAAATCAACAATAATTAAAATTACTTCTTTCTATAAAGTAGAATTAATAAAAGTATAATTACAACAAGCAGTCCTATGATAATAATAGCCATTTGATAATTATACCTTACTTTTTATAAATTATTCAAATCAATACCACCTTTCTTCGATCAAAATTTAAGTTTATAATGATCAATATGGATAATTTTAACGATAGAGAAAAAGCATTTGAAAAAAAATTCGCCAATGATCAAGAAGCTGAATTCAAAATTAGCGCTAAAAGAAATAAACTTTTAGCAACTTGGGCTGCTAACATCTTAAATCTTAATGAAGAACAAAAGAAAAATTATATTACTGATGTTATAAAATCAGATTTCCAAGAGGCGGGGGATCAAGACGTTTTTAAAAAAATAAAAAAAGATTTAGAGGGTAAAAACATTCAAGATAACGAGATCAGACAAAAAATGTCTGAATTTTTAGAAGTGGCAAAAAAAGAAATATAAATACAAATTATGTATTTATATTCTAAACTTCAAAGTCTCAATAAAGATATTTCTATTTGTTTTATTGGATGTGGAAAATTTATTTCCATGTTCTTATCTCAATACAATCAATTAAAAAAAATTAAAATTGCAGCCATTGTTGATATTAATATCGAGAAAGCAAAATCTAATTGTAAAAATAGCGGCCTTAGTCAAAAAACAATTGATCAAATTGAATTTACTAATTCTTTAGATGAAGCATTAAAAAAAGATATTGATATTTTTATTGAAGCAACGGGTGATCCTATCATTGGCACCGAACACGCTGTTAAAGTTATAAATAATAAAAAAAATATTATTATGGTGAACGTTGAGGCTGACGTTCTGTGCGGAAAATATTTATCAGATCTTGCAAAAAAAAATAATGTAATTTACAGCATGGCTTATGGAGATCAGCCTGCACTCATTATGGAACAAATTGAATGGGCTAAGCTTAATGGATTTTTAGTAGTAGGTGCTGGGAAAGGAACAAAATATCATCCAAGTTTTGAATACTCAACTCCAGATACCGTTTGGAAAAATTATGGAATGACGGATGAGCAGGCAAAGAAAGCCGGCATGAATCCTAAAATGTTTAATTCTTTTACAACGGGAGATAAATCTTCAATTGAAATGGCAGCGGTTGCAAATGCATCAGGTCTTAAATGTCCAAAGAATGGCTTAACTTATCCCTCAGTTGGCGTTTATGATATTGCAAATAAACTTATCCCAAAATCTGCAGGAGGAGTTTTAGATTTTGAAGGACAGGTTGAGGTTATTTCTTCAATTGATGAGAATAAAAATAATATTCCAAATGATTTAAGGTGGGGAGTTTACATTGTCATTAAAGCGCAAAATGAATATTCAAAAAACTGCTTTAAAGAATATGGAATGATTACAGACAAATCTGGAAATTATTCTGCAATCTGGCGACCTTATCATTACATCGGTCTTGAGCTCGCTCAATCTATGTATGTGATTGCAATAGACAAACGCGCAACCGGGCAGACTAATTATTTTAATGCAGATGTTGTTTGCGTTGCAAAGAAAGACATTAAAAATGGCGAAGTGTTAGATGGTGAAGGTGGATTTGCTGCTCGAGGTAGATTATTTACTGCTGAGAGAAGTATTAAAGAAAACCTTCTACCTCTTGGATTATCAAGTGGGGCGATTGCTAAAAAGGATATAAAAAAAGACGATCTTATTTATATGAATGATGTAGAGATCGAGTGGAATGAGGAAGTATTAAAAGCAAGAGAATATCAAAAAACTTTAATCATAAATGGATAATCCAACAAAAGCATTCGATGATCAAGAATTTCTACAAAGTCCTGAGGGACGATCTATAAGAATTTTATCGGAATACGAAAAAGTTAAAACTATGTTCGAATTTCACAAAATTATCGATACGATAACATTCTTTGGCAGCGCAAGATTTAAATCTAAAGAAGATAATCAGAGCAGCAATGAGATTGATATTGAAAATTCAGAATACTATGAACAAGCAAGATCTCTCGCATTCAAATTTACAACATGGGCTGAGGAATATTCAAAAAGTCACAATCGATTTGTAATTGCAACAGGGGGTGGCCCTGGAATTATGGAGGCTGCAAATCGAGGCGCAACTGAAGCCAAAGGCAAAAGTATTGGACTTGGAATAAGACTTCCGCAGGAGCAAAAAAATAATCAGTACATCACACCTGAATTAAGTTTTCAGTTTCATTATTTCTTTATGAGAAAATTTTTTCTAACTCAAACTGCAAAAGCCACCATCATGTTTCCTGGGGGCTATGGAACATTGGATGAGTTAAGTGAAATATTAACATTAAAACAAACGCATAGAATTCAGCAACCGATGCCTATTGTTTTGATTGGAAAAAAATATTGGAGCAAAGCTATTAACTTCGATTATTTGGTAGAGCGCAAAGTAATTGATAAAGAAGATTTAAATCTATTTTTAATGACAGATCATATTGATCAAGCTTTTGAATTTATTTCCTGTATCTTAAAAGAAAAGTGCTTAGATAATCCAGCTAACATATTTAATTAATAACCTCTTACTTTATCTACTGATTTTGGAATCCTATTTTTTAACCGGTACATTTTAATATTTTTATAAAAAATATCAGAGGCCGTGTCCATATTAGTGTGAGCTGAGATATGTGGAAGTACCGTCACATTTTTATGTTTCCATAAAATACTTGTCTTAGGTAAAGGCTCTTGTTCAAACACATCAAGGACTGCATGTTTAATTTTTCCAGAATTTAAATGTCGTACCAAATCTTTTACATTAATAACCGCCCCCCTCGCAAAGTTAATAATGCTCGCCCCTCTTTTTAAATAAGACAAAGTTTTATAATTTAATAAATATTTAGTTTGTTTAGTTAAAGGAATTAAACAAACCAAAATATCAGTTTGCTTTAGCATTTTTTTTAAACCCAATTTGCCTGTAAATGATTTAACTTTACTAATATTTTTCTTCCCCCTACTCCAACCACAAACATTAAATCCATTCTTTATTAATTTTACAGCAGACGCTGAACCAAGTTCACCAAGGCCAATGAAGCTAACAATTTTTTTAGATGGCTTTATATAATCGTTTTCTTTCCAAATTCTTTTATTTTGCTGAATTCTATAAAAATGCATATCGCGATGAAGATATAAAACCCAAGATAATACCGCTTCTGCCATAGTTCTGTTCATCTCAGGATCAACAAGACGAATAATTTTAACTTTCTCACCCTTAAAACTTTCAACTAGTTTTTCAACCCCTGCCCAAACACTTTGGACCCACTTTAAATTTATTAATTTTTTAACTTCAGTTGGATTAGGATTTGCAACAATGGCTACATCTATTTTTTTATAATCTGATTTTTTTAAACTTGAAAATTTAACAATTCTTTCTTTTGGCAGCTTTTTCTTTAAAACTTTTAACCACTCATCAATGTCAGCTTTTGGAAGCATGGATATGAATGGAACAATTGATTTCATTGGTAATAATTATTTAATATAATTGACAATAAAATAACATAAAATTAGTTTACAAACTTAATTCATGAGCGCCTTTAATAACAAACGAAATTTCTTTAGAGTAGCAAAAGATAAATCTTTATCAGTGTTATTATTATTACTTGCAAGCTGTACCTCCGTTCCTGTGACAAACAGAAGTGGAAAAGATGATTCTTCGAAAACTATATTTAAAACAGAAGAATCTTTTATAAGGCCGTATCATCATTTGCCCGATGGAACTTTTAGAAATCCTGAAAACAGTATTGAAAGAGAAGATTATGAATTTCCTTGGTTCAAATTTCAAAAGGAAAGAATGTCAATTAAAGTTTCAATTCCTGAGGGTCATGTCATTCCAACAGAACAAGTGCTTACAAATTTAACAGCATTAGAAAATGAAGATACTATCACTTGGATTGGACATTCTACTTTTTTAATCCGATTAGGTGGCAAAACTATAATTACAGATCCTTTCTTTTCACCCAATGCTGGTCCTGTTGCTCTTGGTCCAAGACGATATATTGATCCTGCAATTAAATTAACAAATCTTCCAAAGACAGATTTATTATTATTAACTCATAATCACTACGATCATTTGGATGCGGAGGCGACTAAAAATTTTCCACATAAAAAAACTAAAGTATTTTGTCCTTTAAAACTTTCAAAATTTTATAAAGATTACAGTTTTAAAGATGTAAACGAGATGGATTGGTATCAAGAAAAGCAAGTGGATGATTTAAAAATTACTTTTCTTCCTGCAATTCATTGGTCAAAGAGAGAATTATTTGACCGCAATAGAACTTTATGGGGAAGTTATTTGATTGAATATCAAAGAAAGAAAATTTTATTCTGCTGCGATACTGCAACAGGTGAGGTTTATAAAAAATTAGGAAGGCAATTTGGACCCATTGATATTACTTTTGTTAACATTGGAGCTTACGAACCAGTTGAAATTATGAAATATTCACATGCCAATCCTTCTGAAGCTTTAGAGATTGGAAGAAACTTAAGGTCTAAAAAAGTTATAGGAATGCATTGGGGTACTATTTTAATGTCGCTAGAGGATCCCTTCGAGCCACCAACTAAATTTATAGCGAATGCCAAAAACTTCGGTTATCAAGAAAATGATGCTGTACTTTTTAAAGTTGGCGAAACTAAAACAATAAAGCAAATTTTA
Source organism: Alphaproteobacteria bacterium (assembly GCA_018658635.1). Lineage (GTDB taxonomy): Bacteria > Pseudomonadota > Alphaproteobacteria > Pelagibacterales > Pelagibacteraceae > Fontibacterium. The sequence continues at coordinate 201 of JABHUX010000072.1, read as the reverse complement.
AGCTAAAATTTCAGAGTAATTTAATAAATTTCTAGTAAAACTAACTTCCATGAGTTTAAAAAATTTCTTCGATTTCAACTTTCAAGCTTTAAAACAGTTTTTATTAACAGACCTAAAAATTGAAGAAAAGAAAACATCTATGCGTGCAAAGCAACTTTGGCAGGCTGTTTATAAAAAAGGATTAGAAGAGTTAAATCACTT
>JABHUX010000071.1 GCA_018658635.1 Alphaproteobacteria bacterium | reverse complement strand
TTTAAATTTTTTAAAATTTGTCCATGGTAAAGAGTGACTAATGGTGCGCCTTGTCCTTTATTTTTAATATCATTATCTCTAAAATTAAATACAACTTTAGTTTTTAACAATTGCGCCATCAATTCAGGATTCCCTAATTGAAATGTAAAACCCTGCTCAGGTTTATGAATTAAAGTATGACCATGATAACCAATTAAATCTAATTTGATTGCTGAATTTTTTCTCAAAAATTCCTGAATAGCCTCTACATGTAGTAACGTAATCTTTCTTGATAAATCGTTAATTAGTGCTTTTTTTGATGTTAAATCCTCTTTTTGCAATACTTCATTTCTAATTGTTATTAATTCTTTTTTAAAATCAGAACTGTATTTAGAAAAAAAGTTGTCAATAACAGAAGTACTGGTTTCGCCATCAGAATTTATAATAGAAAGATCTATTCCATCCATGGAGGTGCCACTCATAGTTCCTAAAGAAATGTATTTACTCATTTTATATAGATTTAATATTATTTAATTTTGTATAATACTATCTTATTGAATGAATCAGAATCTTATCAAAACCTTTCAACAACGAGGATATTTTAATCAGTGTACTGATTTAGATAAGCTTAACAAACTTTTAAATAATAAAAAAATTAATTTATATATCGGTTTTGATTGCACTGCTCCAAGCCTGCATGTTGGAAGTTTAGTGCAGATCATGTGTCTTAGACTGTTTCAACAATTTGGTCATACTCCAATTGTTTTACTAGGCGGGGGTACTACGATGGTAGGTGATCCTTCAGGAAAAGAAGAAAGTAGAAAAATACTAACAAGCGCAGAAATAAAAAAAAATACCTCCGGAATTAAAAAAGTTTTTAATAAATTTTTAAGCGGGAAAGGCAACAATAAATTTGTTTTTTTAAATAATGAAAAATGGCTAACTAAAATTAATTATATAAATTTTTTAAGAGATTACGGAAAACATTTTACTATTAATAAGATGTTAACCTTCGATAGCGTTAAACTTCGATTAGATAGAGAGCAATCTTTAAGTTTTTTAGAATTTAATTACATGATCTTACAAGCTTATGACTTCCTTGAGCTTAATAATAAAAATGATTGTGTCCTCCAGATTGGTGGATCTGATCAATGGGGAAATATTATTAATGGAATTGAATTAATAAGAAGAGTAAATGGAAAAGAATCTTACGGTCTAACTACTCCGCTCATCACTACAAGTTCCGGCGTTAAAATGGGTAAAACCGAGAAAGGAGCTGTGTGGTTAGATGAAAAACAAACATCACCTTATGAATATTGGCAGTTTTGGAGAAATGTAAATGACGCTGATGTATTCAAATATTTAAGATTATTCACTGAGCTTCCATTAGATGAGATTTCTAATTTTGAAAATAGTAAATCTAGAAATATTAATGATTTTAAAATTACCCTTGCGAATGAAGCGACTAAAATTCTTCATGGCAAAAAAGCATCTTCTAATGCTAAGGCTACTTCTAAAAAGACTTTTGAAGATAAATCTTTTGGCGATGATCTGCCAAAAGTTGACATTAAAAAATCAGATCTTAATGATGGAATTTCTTTTAATGATTTAATTATTAAAATTAACTTTGCAAAATCAAATGGGGAATACAGAAGAAATATTGCAAATAAAGGTTATCGAATTAATAATGAAATTGTAACGGATGAGAAAAAAATTATTACCATAGAAGATTTTAACGGTGAAAAAGTTATTAAAGTTTCATTTGGAAAAAAGCAGCACACCTTAATTGAGGCTATTTAGAAGATCTAAATATATCTACAAATCTTTGCACAAATCTTGGTGTAATGGTCCGAACAGGATTTATTGTAGTTTCAAAATTATCATCTTTGCCTTTAATTTTAAAGCTTACACCAAAGACTCCATCACCACTCTTTCCAGTTAAAATCTGCCCTAGTATTGGAATATTTGATAAAAGACGATTAACTTCATATGCTGGGATTACATTTCCATCCAAACTTACAAAGTCATCTGCATTATTAATTTTACCCTCAACAATAAAGCCAAGAGATGGTCCTGTTCCATAAAAATCTTTAAAGGTGAAAAACTTTTCATCATTTTCATAAACAATAACTGTGTTATCAAACCGAATTCCCTCTCCTTTTAAGGTGTCTAAAATTCCTGTAATTGAAGCAAGTGACAATATTTGTGCAAGCACAGGTATTTCTTTAATTTTATAATCAGTAATTATAATTTTTCCCTTAGATGAAGTTGCGCTTAAATCTTCAGAGTTAAATTCCAATTTTCCTTTTTCAAATCCTTTTATAAAACTAAATCCTGCAATAAATGGTCTTGCTCTATCTGAGAGCATATACGTTGCGGTGTTTCCGTTTTTATTTTTGCTAATTTTAATAGTAATTTTTTCTTTATTAGAAAAGATACCATTTGCATCTAATTTCGAAAATTGTCCTTTTAAGATAGTGCCCGTTAAGTTGAAATCTCGAATATCATCATTAGTTCCAGTATCAACAGTATCTAAGTTAGCACTAATAGTTCCATTAAATTTTTTTGAAACTAATGTTGATGGCTTTGAGCTTGTTAAACTATCAATAATATATTTGGCATCTAATCTTTTTCCTGTAATTTCGATATGATTAATATTGCTTTTTTTGGATGAGATAATTTTAAAATTACTTTTATCGGTGTTAACGCTAATGCTGTTAAGAGAAGTTATAGAGAAATTCTCGTCAAAATTTATATCAAATAATTCAATATTGTTTTTGCCAGCATTAATTGTAACTTTTTCTAATACTGAAGTATTTTTCTTCACCTCCCCTTTTAAAAGAATCTGACCATCGTCATTTAATAATTTATTGAAATTAATTGGGGTAAAATTAATTAAGCTTTTTTTAATGTCTATTCGAGTATCAAAATAATATTGATCTTTATTGGTATTTAGCTGGATATATAATTTTGAAGATCCCTTAATATATTCTGGCTTAAATACTTTTTGCCAGTTCGCAAAATTTATATCTGAAATAATATTAATTTTTGATGTTTTTTTATTAAGGTCAGAGTTTATTTTAAAATCTAATGTATCGTTTTGATTAAAAATTATTCCATTTACAGAAACATTAGTTTTATCAAATTCAATTTTAAATTTACCATTTTTGAACTTACTGTTTTTACCATCTAAAACATTAGGATAGGCGCTTTGAAGCAAATCTAATTCCAAATTTGTAATATCAGCTTTACCTTTAACTGAAGTATTAAGAAGATTTCCTTTTTTATCAAACTCAACATCAATTTTATTATTAGCTGTAGTTGAAAATGATAATTTTTCTACATTTTTAATAATATCTTCTAAGGCTTCTATCTTTAAATTTTTAAATTCTTTTAATGAATTAAATTTTCCTGTTAAATTTAAATCTAATGAGGCTTTATAAGAATCTGATGATTCATTTAAGAAAATTTTAGATTTATCAAAATTTAAACCCGCTGCAGCCCCTGATGAAATATTAATTTTTAATTCTTTATTTTTAAATTCGATATCCGCATTAATATTTTGAAACTCAGGTAGTTCATTTGAGATAACAAAAGAGGTGTCTTTAATACTGCCTAGAAACTCAATTTTTAGTGTATCTTCATTATATATTTTTAAATCCCCTTTAATAAATCCTTTCTTAACTTTGTTATCAAGATACCCTTTTTGACTGTCTTCTAAAAAAACATCACGAATTAAATTAATACTTTTTTCAAATGAGTTTTCTGAAAATTTTACTTCTATAAATTTAGGATTATAATTGCCTTTAATAGCAGAAAAAATGCCAACACCAAAATTAGTTTGATAAATATTAGTAAGATCACCTTTATGATAAAGCTTTGGCTGATTAAGACTAAATTTAATTGCAAAATCTTTAATATCTAAACTTACTCTTATATCTTTAAATTCTAATTTAACTTTTTTGTATTGATCATTAAATCTTTTTTGAATTAGGTCGTTGAAATTAGAAGTTTGAAATCCAAAAGATAAAAAAGCGATAAACGATATAAAAATTGCTAATAAAATTAATAAGATTTTATTTCTTCTAGCCATTAATGAATTCCTTGATAAACGGAGGCTTCTAAAAATACTGCAATATCCCCATCTAATACTTTTTCTGGATTTGTCACTTCGATATTAGTCCTGTTATCTTTGACAAGCTGATAAGGTTGTAGAACATAATTTCTAATTTGGCTTCCCCATCCTATTTCTTTTTTAGAACTTTCTAAATTATCTGAGTCTTTTTGTTTTTTTTGCATCTCAAGTTCATAAAGTCTAGCCTTTAACATATTCATCGCTGTTTCTTTATTTTTGTGCTGCGATCTTTCATTTTGACACTGAGCAACTATCCCTGTTGCAATATGGGTTATTCTAACGGCGCTATCAGTTGTATTGACGTGCTGTCCACCCGCTCCACTGGATCTATAGGTGTCTATTCGAATGTCTTTTTCTAAAATTTCAATGTTTATATCTTCATTCACAACGGGGTATATCCATGCACTTGCAAAACTAGTGTGTCTTCTTGCGCCTGAATCAAATGGAGAAATCCTAACTAGACGATGAACTCCAGATTCTCTTTTTAACCAGCCATAAATAAATTGGCCTGATATTTTAATAGTTGATGATTTTATTCCTGCCTCTTCACCTCTGCTCTCGTGAATTAACTCAACTTTAAAATTATTTTTCTCAGCCCATCTTGAATACATTCTTCTTAACATCTCAGCCCAATCTTGACTTTCTGTACCTCCAGCTCCAGCATGAATTTCAACATAGGCATCGAGAGTATCATTTTCATTAGATAGAAAACAAAGAAGTTCAATTTTTTTTAATTTTTCTAAATTACTTTCAAATGATTTATTTAAGTCTTTGGCTAAAAGTTCATCACTTTCTTTAACGACAATATCTAAAAGGTCTTTATTATCTGCATGCTCTTTAGAAATAAAATCGTAGTTATTTTTTATTTCTAATAAAAAATTTCTATCTTTAATTACTTTTTCTGCATTTTTTTGATTACTCCAGAAATCTTGAAGCTCTGTTTGCGCTGTTAGTTCTGAGATTTTTTTAACAACCTGATTTTTATCAAAGATACCCCCTTATGTTATCTAGGGATTTTCCTATTTTCTCTGCAATATTTCTAATTTCAATCATTTTAAAAAACAGTTTTTACGATTTACTTATTAAATAATTAGACAACTTCTACATCGATTTGCTTAAATTATTAAGATTTAAATAGATATTTCAACAAAGATGTTTATTATAATAGCTAAGTAAACAAATGAATTTTATGTCATTAAAAATTAATCAAAAATTTAGGAATTTATCATCATGTCTAAGGAATTGCTTATCGATGCTTCGCATCCAGAAGAAACTAGAATTGTTATCAAGTCCAATAATGGGATTGAAGAATATGAATATGAAAATATTCATCGAAAAAATCTAAAAGGAAATATCTACTTAGGTAAAGTAAGTAGAATAGAACCTTCTTTACAAGCTGCATTTGTGGATTTCGGAAACGAAAGACATGGTTTTTTAGCATTTAATGATATTCAATCAGACTATTATCAAATTCCTCAAGCTGACAAAGATCGTATAAAAAAAGAAGAGGAAGAAGCTCGGGCAAAACTTTTAGAGGAAAACGATAAAGAAATTGTTGAGCAAACCGAACAAGACGAAAATATTAATTTACAAGATAAAAATTCATCAAATGGAGATCAAGATGAAGAGAATACTGGAAATAAAACATCTGATGAAGATGTAAATAATAATGAAGAAAATCATGTTGATAATAAACCAAAAAATAATAGAAGTTTTTACAGATTCAAAAGATATCGTATTCAAGAAGTAATCAAACCTGGACAAATAGTTTTAATTCAAATCGTAAAGGAAGAGCGTGGAAAAAAAGGTGCGGCTTTAACAACTTTTATATCGCTTGCAGGAAAATACATAGTGCTAATGCCAAACACAGCCAAAGGCGGTGGGATCTCTAGAAAAATATACAGTTCTAGTGATAGAAAAAAAATGAAGGAAATTATTAATGATTTAGCACTTCCAAAGACAATGGGGTTGATCGTGCGAACCGCTGGTGCAAATAAAACTAAAAATGAAATTAAAGACGATTTAACAAACTTATTAGGTACTTGGGAAGAAATAAGAATAAACACTTTAAAGTCAATTGCCCCAAGTTCAATTTATGAAGAAGAAGATTTGATTGCTAGAGCAATTAGAGATTTTTATAGTAAAGACATAGATAGTATTATTGTTGATGGTGACAAAGCATTTGAGGCTGCAAAAAAATATGCAAAAAAAATCTCAAGTGCACACGTTAAAAATGTTATAAAATATAAAGGCAAGATTCCAATATTCCATCATTACAATATTGAAAAATATTTAAATTCAATTTTTGAACCTAGAATAGAATTAAAATCTGGGGGTTATATAATTATAAGTCCAACCGAGGCTTTGGTTTCAATTGATATTAACTCTGGTAGATCCACTAGAGAAAGAAATGTTGAAAAAACAGCTTTAACAAACAATCTAGAAGCGGCAGAAGAGATCGCAAGACAAGTTAAATTAAGAGATTTAGCTGGTCTTATAGTTATCGATTTTATCGATATGGAAAATTATTCAAATAAAAGGTTAGTTGAGAGAAAATTAAGAGAGTCATTAAAGAATGATAAAGCAAGAATTCAGTTTGGAAGAATAAGTAACTTTGGTCTTCTTGAAATGACAAGACAAAGACTAAGAGAAAGTTCAATTAAATGGGAAATTCAGCTATCTGTTGATTCATTTGCACTTAAAATACTTAAATTATTAGAAGAACGAGCATTCAGTGATTCAAAAATTAAAATTATAGATGTCAGTTTATCTAAAAAAATAATTGATATTTTAAATAATAATTATTCAACTGAATTTAAATTTTTTAAAGACAAATATAAATTCAAAATTAATTTAGTTCAAAATGCTGAATTTTTAAGCCAAGAATTTTTATTTAGTTTTTATGATGCCAAAAAGAAAATAATTAGCGAATTTAATGGTACTGAAGTTAAAGAAGATACATCAACAAAAGAAAAAACTGAAAATTCTACTAAACAAGATGTTAAAGAGATTTTAGAAAAAAAAGAAGAAAGCATCGATCAAAAAAAACATGACGGTTACAAGGGTAAAAAAAAAAAATTCTTTAATAAAAATAGATTTAAAGAAAATAAAAGACCTAAAAAAAAGGAAACTTCGCCAAGTAAAGAAATAAGCTAACTACTCAATAAGTCCCTCGAATGGACTTGATGGGTTTGCATTTACTTTCTTTTTAATCCTTCCTGCAATCACCGCATCTTTCATGGCCTCAGCCATTAATATTGGATTTTTAGCCTCCGCGACTGCAGTATTAACTAAAACACCATCGCAGCCTAATTCCATCGCTATAGCTGCATCGGACGCGCATCCTATGCCCGCATCAACAATAACTGGGACTTTAGATTGGGTCTTAATAATTGATATATTAAATCTATTTTGAATTCCTCTTCCTGATCCTATGAGTGATCCCAATGGCATAATAGCTGCAGCACCCATATCCTCTAATTGTTTGCAAAGTATAGGGTCATCTGATGAATAAACCATCACTTCAAAATTTTCTTTTTTTAAAACTTTTAAAGCCTCTATAGTTTCAATCATATTTGGATATAAAGTTTCTTTATCTCCAAGTACTTCTAATTTTACAAGATTCCAACCTCCTGCATCTCTCGCTAGTCTTAAAGTTCTTAACGCTTCTTCTGCTGTATAACAACCTGCGGTATTTGGAAGATAAACAATCTTTTTTGGATCTAAAAAATCAACCAACATTGGCTCTTTTGGATTTGTAACGTTCACTCTTCTTACCGCAACAGTTACAATCTCTACCTCAGCAGCTTTAATTGCTTTTGCAGTTTCTTCAAAACTTTTATATTTACCCGTTCCAAGAATAAGACGTGATTTATATTTTTTTCCACAAATAATTAAATCTTTCAATTAACCGCCTCCTATAAAGTGAACAATTTCAACTCGATCTTTAGCTGATAAAATTTTTTTATCATAATTATCTCTCGGTATTACCTCTTCATTAATTTCTATTGCTACTTTTTTTTCTGAAAGGGACAATGTCTCTAATAAAGAAATTATATTAGTTTTTTCTTTTATATTATGAGGTTTTCCGTTCAAAATGATTTGTATCATGTTGGATTTAAGCTATTTTTAAATTATAACATATCATTTTCTTTTATGAATATAGTAATTATTAACGGTCCAAATCTTAATCTTTTAGGAGAAAGAGAACCAAAAATTTACGGCAAAGAAACCCTTAAATCGATTGAAAAAAAATGCAAAGAGCATGCTAAAAAAAATAAAATTAAAATAGATTTTTTTCAGTCTAATATTGAGGGTGAGATCGTAACCAAAATTCAAAAATCTCGAGATAAATTTGATGGTTTAATAATTAATGCTGCAGCTTTTACTCATACATCGGTTGCAATATTAGATTCTTTAAATCTTGTTAAAATACCTAAAATAGAAGTTCATATTTCTAATATCTTTCACAGAGAAGAATTTCGTCACAAATCATTGATTAGCAGCGCTGTTAATGGTCTGATTTGCGGTTTAGGTCCTTATGGATATATTTTAGCAATAGACGCTATTAAAAAAATAATTAAAGATAATAAATAATGAAAATAGATAAAAAAATTATTAAAGAACTTTCTGATTATTTAAATGAATTCAATCTAACCGAGATTGAATATTCAGAAAATAATATAAAATATAAAGTTAGCAAATCTAACAAAGGTGTCATTGACGAACAGATAACATCTACTGGGAATCAACCAAGATTTTCATCTTCTTCTTCGCCTATTTCTGCTGATAATATAAATAAAGCTAATATTGTAAAATCGCCTATGGTCGGAACTGCTTATTTAGCTCCAGAACCTGGGGCAAAACCATTTGTAATAGTTGGTGCTAATATTAAAAAAGGTCAAACAATTGTTATTATCGAGGCAATGAAAACTATGAACCATGTTCCATCTACTAAAGATGGTGTGGTTAAAAAAATATTAGTAACCGATGGTGAAGCGGTAGAATTTGATCAGGACTTAATCCTAGTCGAATAAATGATTAAAAAAATACTTATAGCAAACAGAGGCGAGATAGCCGTGCGAGTGATACGGGCTTGTAAAGAACTTGAGATAGCTACAGTTGCTGTACACTCAACTGCTGACAATGAGTCTATGCACGTCAGATTAGCTGATGAAAGTATATGTATTGGATCTCAAAAAGCTCAGGATAGTTATTTGAATATCCCTTCTTTAATATCAGCAATAGAGATCACAGGGGCAGATGCCGTTCATCCGGGTTATGGATTTCTTTCTGAGAATTATAAATTTGCAGAAATTTTAGAACAACACAAAATTAAGTTCATAGGCCCAAGTTCAGAGCTTATTAGAAAAATGGGCGATAAAATTGAAGCAAAAAAAATAGCAAAGAGTTTAGGGCTTCCGATTGTGTCTGGTTCTGAAACAGGAATAAAAGACATTAGTGGGGCTATAAAAATAGCTAAGGAAATAGGTTTTCCAGTGCTTATTAAAGCTGCTGGTGGTGGTGGTGGAAAAGGAATGAGAATTGTTCATTCTGAAGATAAATTAGAAGAAAATATTAAAATTGCTCAAACAGAAGCTAAAAAATTCTTCAATAATGAAGAGGTCTTCATTGAAAAGTTTTTTGAAAACCCAAGGCATATAGAAGTTCAAATTTTATCAGATGGTAAAGATAATACGGTTCATTTGGGGGAGCGAGATTGCTCTGTTCAAAGAAGATATCAAAAAATAATAGAAGAAAGTCCTTGTCCAGTTATTAATGATGAACAAAGAAAATACTTACTAGATGTTTCTATAAACGCTATTTCAAAACTTGGCTATGAAGGAGCTGGAACTGTTGAATTTATTTACGATAAGGGAAAATTTTATTTTTTAGAAATGAATACAAGATTACAAGTGGAACATCCTGTTACAGAAGAAGTGACTGGAATTGATCTTGTTAAACGACAAATTGAAATAGCATCAACGGGTAAATTAAATTTACAGCAAAAAGATATTATATTTTTCGGTCATGCTATTGAATGCAGGATAAATGCTGAAGATCCAAGTAAAGATTTTTTACCAAGTGCTGGAACAATAAAAACTTATAATCAGCCTTCAGGTCCAGGAACAAGAGTTGATAGCTGTGTATTTCAAGGATGTAAAATTCCACCCTATTATGACAGTTTAGTTGCAAAACTTATTTGCCATGGCAGAGATAGAGCTTCAGCTATTTCTAGATTAAAACGATCTTTAGATGAGTTTGTGATTGAAGGAGTAAGCACAACAATTGATCTACATAAAAAAATATTAAGAAATGAAGATTTTATTAATTCAAAATATGATGTTAACTGGCTATCAAAAACTAAATTTTATTAGTTTTAAGGACGCCAACTTTCATAATCAGCTTTAGTCTGCGGCTTATATTTATTAGGATTATATGCTTCTTCAGTTCCTGTCTTGTTTTCTTGATGATCTTTCTGCCAATCATACTTTAAAAAATCAGCCTTAGTTGGAGCTTCTTTGATTAAATGATGTATCCACGCATGCCACTCTGGTGGAATTTTAGTAGCTTCTACTTCTGAGTTAAAAATAACCCATCTTTTGTCTTTGTTATCAACGTAATATTTATTTTTAGAATCATCGATACCAACAAGTTTCCCAAAAAAAAATGTATTTAAAAATGTTCCGATAGTTTGACCGTTCCACCAGGTAAAAATAATTTTTAGGAATTTAATCATTATAAAAATTTGTATTTTTTAAGATATCCACAAAAGATTTCTATTTCAAGTTGTCTGTTTTTAACTAGACACTTATTACAGATTAAAATAGTGATTTAAAATCATTAAATTTTTAAGAATCAAACAATGTCTAAATATATTGCTGAAAGTTTTTATACCTGCTTATTTAAAATTACTCATAATTTACAAGAGTTAACTAACGAAGCTCTGCAAGAAATTGATAGCAGAAAAGACGGAAAAGTTGAGGTTTTAGACGTTAAATTTAATAAAAGAAAAACTAAATCGTTAGCTGAAATACAGGCTAATAAACCGCAAAGTAAAGAACAAGAAGTCAAAGAAATCTCCAGTCAAAAAATAAGTGAAAATATAACCTCTTCTATTTTTAATAATATTCAAGATAGCAAAACATTACCTTTATCTATTGAAAACAAAGCTTTCAGTGAGAGAAGAAAAATGCCTGATCGCAGAAAAGGCTATATCCAAAAAGCTATGATTGGTGATCATAAGGTTTATTTACATATCGGTGAATACGATGATGGTAGAGTTGGTGAAATATTTATTGATACGAATAAAGAAGGTGAGCTTGTAAGATCTTTAATGAATAACTTTGCCATCGCAATATCATTAGGTTTGCAATATGGCGTTCCACTAGAAGAATATGTTGACGCGTTCATTAATACTAAATTTGAACCGTCTGGAAAAGTTAAAGGTAATGACAGAATTTTATCAGCTTCTTCGATTTTAGATTATCTATTCAGAGAACTTGCAATTTCTTATCTTGGAAGAGAAGATCTTGCGCATACTCCTTCTATTAAAAAAACTGATCAAGCAGAAGACTCTGAAGAAAATGCCCAGCTTATTGACGTTCTTAAAAATATTACAAGTAAAGGTTTCTTAAGAAATCAGTATAAAGAAAAATTAGTAGATCTAAGTAATATTAGATTAAATATTAAGAGCAAAAAAATAAATTAGTCTTTTTTAACTAATTTAATATTTAATTCTTTTAATTGTTTTTCAGAAACATCAGATGGAGCATTCATCATTAAATCTTGTGCATTTTGATTTAATGGAAACATAGTAACTTCTCTTATATTTTTCTCGCCAGCCAACAACATGATAATTCTGTCAATTCCGGGAGCTATTCCTCCGTGCGGTGGAGCGCCATAAGATAAGGCATTTATCATGCCGCTAAATTTACTATCAACTTCCTCTTTTGAATAACCAGCGATTTTAAATAATTTATACATTAATTCTGGAACGTGGTTTCTGATTGCTCCAGATGATAGCTCGATACCATTACAAACAATATCGTACTGGTAAGCCAACAATTCTAATGGATCTGTTTTATCAATTAAATCCATAGGTGTTTGGGGCATAGAAAATGGATTATGGCTAAAATCAATTTTCTTATCAATTTCATTATATTCGAACATTGGATAATCAGTGACCCAGCAAAATTCAAATACATTATCTTTTATTAATTCTAAATTTTTTGCAATCTCAGTTCTTGCCCACGCTGAAAATTTCTCAGCATTTTTCTTAATATCGCAAACAAAAAATATAGCATCGCCACCTACTGCGTTAATTTTTTTACATAAAGTATTTATTGCATCATCAGAGAAAAATTTAGCTATAGGTCCTTTTGCTTCTAATTTCCCATTATTGCTTTCAAGAACAATATAACCTAATCCTGAAGCACCCTCCGCTTTTGCTCCTTTATCTAAATTATCAAAAAAACTTCTTGGTTTAGCAGATACATTTTTTGCAACAACACATCTTACAATCGATTTTTTTTGGATTAACTTTTTAAATATTTCTAATTTAACATCTTCTCTTTCAAAAATTTCAGTAACATCATTAATTTCTATTGGATTTCTTAGATCTGGCTTATCTGTTCCAAACTTTAACATTGCATCTTTATATTTAAATCTTTTGAATGGAGTTTTACTAATTGAGTAACCTTTGCTAAATTTTTTAAAAACTTCATGTAGTAACGGTTCGACTACTTGAAAAACATCTTCCTGTTCAACAAAAGACATCTCAATATCTAATTGGTAAAATTCACCAGGACTTCTGTCTGCTCTTGCATCTTCATCTCTAAAGCATGGAGCAATTTGAAAATATTTATCAAAACCGGATACCATAATTAACTGCTTAAATTGCTGAGGAGCTTGTGGAAGAGCATAAAACTTTCCAGGATTTAATCTGCTTGGAACTAAAAAATCTCTAGCACCTTCTGGGCTAGAAGAGGTTAAAATTGGAGTTTGATATTCTAAAAATCCCAGACTCTCCATTTTTTTTCTAATAAATGAAATAACGTTAGATCTTAAAATAATATTTTGATGTAATTTTTTTCTTCTCAAATCTAAATAACGATACTTTAATCTTATTTCTTCTGAGTATTCTTGATCACTAAAAACCGGCAAAGGAAGTTCTTTTGTTGAACCTAAAACGTTAAATCTTTTAATTAATACTTCTATAGAGCCCGTTGAAAGTTCTTTATTAATCGTCTCTGGAGTTCTTGCAACAATTTCTCCTTCTATTCGAATAACTGTTTCTAATTTAATTTTTTCTAGTGCTGAAAAATGTTCATTCTTATTGTCAATAACACACTGAGTCATTCCATAATGATCTCGTAAATCAATAAATAATAAATGACCGTGATCTCTCTTTTTATGAATCCATCCTGACAGAATAGTTTGCTTACCAATATTATTAATTGTAAGTTCTGCGCAATTGTGAGTTCTATATTTATTCAAATCAAACCACCTTTTTTAATAATAAATTGAAATACAGTTAATGTTCAAAAAAAACAATCATAATTTCTCATTTATTAAAAACAATAAAGAACTAGATCAGTTTATTGCAAAGATTAAAAATAAAAAAAAAATTTTCTTTGATACAGAATTTGAGAGAAGATCAACTTATAAAGCCATTATATCTATTGTGGTTATTTTTGATGGAAAAAATATTGGCATTATTGATTGTTTAGAAAAAAATATTGAATTCAAAAAAATTTTTAAATTTTTAAATAAAAAAAATATTACCTTAGTAATTCATTCTTGCAGACAGGATTTAGAGATATTCTTATCAGTAGTTAAAAAAATCTTATTTACCGTTTTTGATACTCAAATTGCAGCATTGTTTAATGGTTATCATGAAGCTCCATCTTA
>JABHUX010000013.1 GCA_018658635.1 Alphaproteobacteria bacterium | reverse complement strand
CATACTAAGCCTAATGGAATTGTTGCTGCTTGCGGACTTACCAATAGTTTTAAATTAGAAACAACGGTTATGCCATTCATCATTCGTGGTGTTAAATTATGGGGAATTAATTCTGTAGATACCCCAATGAAAAGAAGAGAGTTTATCTGGTCACAAGCTGCAAGTTTAATTGATATGAATAAATTAGATGAGATTACTCAAGTTTGGAGTATGGCAAAACTTATAAGCTCTTATGATAAAATATTAAAAGGAGAAGTTGCAGGTCGAGTCGTTATCGACGTTAATCAATAATTATGGATTGGGATAAACTTAAAATATTTCACGCAGTTGCTCAAGCTGGCAGTTTTACTGAAGCATCAGGCACTTTAAATTTAAGTCAATCTGCAATTAGCCGTCAAATTCAATCCTTAGAACAAACATTAAAAACATCTTTATTTGAAAGACATGCAAGAGGTCTTTCTCTTACAGAAGATGGTGAGACACTTTTTAAAACTGCTAATGAGGTTATCATTCATTTAAAAGATGTTGAGACTTCTTTAATGGAAAAAAAAGATAAACCATCTGGAAAATTAATCGTTACAACCGTTGTAGGCTTTGGAAGTATTTGGTTAACACCTAGAATTAAAGAATTTATGGACAGATATCCTGAAATGGAAGTTGAAGTAATTGTGACAGATAAAGAATTAGATTTAAGCACACGTGAGGCTGACGTTGCTATTTGGATGAGACAACCCACTCAGCTAAGTTATATTCAGAAAAAATTAATTGATATTAATTATCATATTTATGGTTCGCCTAAATATTTAGAGGAAAATGGTTATCCAAATACAGTAAAAGATTTAGATAAACATAAGTTTATTGTTTATGGTAAAGGAACACCATCTCCGCTGTCCCAAACGGATTGGATTTTAAAAGTTGGTAAAAAAGATTCTACTAAAAGAAAATCGGTCATGAGAGTGAACAATATTTATTCTTTATTACTTGCAGTTGATAGTGGAGTGGGTCTTGCAGCTCTGCCTGATTACATGGTTCAAGAAAAAAGTTCTTTAGTTAAAGTTTTACCTAATGTTGATGGTCCTAAATATGAAGCTCATTTTGTTTATCCTCAATCTTTAAAAAATGTTGCGCGTGTAAAAAGTTTTAGAGATTTTATTTTTGATAAAGTAAACGAGTGGCGTTTTTAATTTTTTAATTTTTAACTAATTAAATGCTAACTTTTTTTATTGGAATTTTATCGGGCTTTTGTCTTGCCTTGCCCGTTGGCGCTATCGCTTTAATGTGTATTAACAAAACTTTACAATATGGAATTAAATCCGGTCTTGCCGTTGGCCTCGGGGCTTCTTTTGCGGATGCTTTTTATGCATTTATCGCCATTTATAGTTTGAGTACAATCTCAAATATTTTTTTACAAAACGGAGATATACTTAGAATTATAGGTGGATTATGCTTAATTTTTATTTCAATTAGAATGTTATTTAGCGGCCCAGTAACCATTGAAGATAAGAAAGTTAATTATAATGAATGGCCAAAAGATATTATTTCAGGATTTATTATTACTATAAGCAATCCATTAACTTATATTGGATTTATAGCATTGCTCTCTTATATGCATTTAACTTTTAAAAACTTTAATTCTGATTTAATTTTAAATTTTTCTGCAGGAGCATTTGTGGGTTCAATGGCGTGGTGGTTAATATTAGTTGAATTTGCAAGATTTTTAAAAAACAAAGTTAATTCTACTTTTATAAGACGATCTAATATTATTTCGGGATTAATTATTTTAGGTTTTGGAGCGATCGTTATTTTATCAACACTAAGTTAAATTTAAATTATGAGTATAATTAATATTATTATTCCATTTATAATTTTAATATCTGTTGTAGTTTTCGTGCACGAGTATGGTCATTATTATTACGCAAAAAAATATGGAGTAAAAGTTACAGATTTTTCAATCGGTTTTGGTAAAGAATTATTTGGTTGGACTGACAAAGATGGAACACGCTGGAAAGTATGTCTTATTCCTTTAGGAGGGTATGTAAAATTTTTTGGTGATACTAACCCTGCAAGTCAACCAGATAAACTCTCTAAATTTTCAGATAAAGATCAATCATATTTGCTCGCTACAAAAAAATTATATCAAAGAGCAATTATTGTATCAGCAGGCCCAATTGCTAATTTTGTTTTAGCATTAGTTATTTTTTCTTGTGTTTATATGTTCTTTGGAAAAGATTTTTCTGTTCCAGTTATTCAAGATGTTAAAGTCGACAGTCCTGCTTATAAAGCTGGATTGAAGAAAGGAGATCAAATTTTAGTCATCAATGATAAAAAAATTACTAGTATTACTGAAGTATCGCAATCAATTGCTCTATCAGAAACTAATTTAATTAAAATTTCAGTTCTTAGAGATAAAAAAGAATTTGATTTTCAAGTTCAATCTATTGTTCAAGATGCGAAAGATAATCTAGGTAATAATATAAGTCGTAAGATGATTGGAATTCAAATCATTCCGCTTAATAATGAAATTAATAGACAGAAGTTAGGACCGGCAAAAGCAATCTATTATTCTTTAAAGGAAATTTGGTTCACTATTTCATCAACCATGAGCTATGTAGGTAAAATGATTATTGGGACTGAAAAGGCAGATCAGCTGGGAGGACCTATAAAAATTGCACAGATCACTGGACAAGTTGCAGAACTTGGAATTATTCCGTTTCTTTCTATTATGGCTTATATTTCTATTAGTTTAGGACTGATTAATTTGTTTCCAATTCCATTATTAGACGGCGGTCACTTGCTATTTTATTTTTATGAATTTGTTAGAGGCAAACCTTTAAGTGAAAAAATGCAAACTTATTTCTTTAAATTCGGTTTGTTTGTGCTTTTTGCTTTAATGTTTTTTTCGACTTATAATGACCTTAAAGGCTTGGGTCTTTTCTAAAAAGGCATATAAAACAAGGTTTTAATTTAAAATCCTTATAAATCATATCAACATGTAGTGTTTGAGAATTAAGTAAATACTACATTTATGTTGATTTCCTATGTTTTATGAACATTATTAAAATATCAACGAATCAAAAGGGTTAAAAATGAACAAAAAACAATTAGTGGCCAAAATAGCTACTGCTTGCAATATGGGCAAAAGTGATGCCGAAAAAACCTTTGATAAAATACAGGACATTATTCTTGATTCATTAAAGCATGATGAAACTGTAAAAATCGCAGGTTTTGGTACGTATAAAGTTGCAAAAAGAAAAGCTAGAACTGGAAGAAATCCAAGAACTGGTGAAAGTATTCAAATTGGAGCTTCTCAAAAAGTTAAGTTTTTGCCAGCAAAAGCTTTAAAAGAGATGTTTAATAAGTAATTTCGTTTTTAATAACTCAGCCTTTACTGGCTGAGTTATTAATCTTTAATTCCTCAAATAATTCTTAAGGTATTTTAATATTAAAAGTTAGGTAAAATTAACAACATTAATTTTGTTTTTTCAACCTTAACTTGTTTGTATAAAAGTTTAATTAATTTATAATTTAGTTAAACAATCTGGAGAAAAATATGTTTTCTAAAGAACTAAATGCAAAATTAGATGAATTTCATCTTCTAAAACATCCATTCTATCAAGCATGGAATGAAGGCAAATTAAGTCGAGAAATTATAAAAGATTACGCTGAACAATATTATCATCACGTAAAAGCGTTCCCTCGTTACATTAGCGCAACTCACTCAATTTGTGAAAATATTGAGCAAAGAAAAATTCTACTTGAGAATTTAAATGACGAAGAAGATAAACATAATGATCACCCTAAACTATGGAAGCAGTTTGCTGTGGCTTTAGGAGCTGACAAAAATGAAATAGAGAAAGTAAAATTAGAAAAATATACTTCAGAAATGATTGATAACTTCTTTAAACAAGGAAGATCAACTTATGCTGAAGGACTTGCTTCTTTATATACTTACGAAAGACAAATTCCTGAAATCGCGGATGTTAAGATTGAGGGTCTTAAAAAGTTTTATGGCGTAGATTCAGAATCAGGACTTGCATTTTTTGAAGTCCATAAAAAAGCTGATGTATACCACAGACAAGAGTGTGAAGTATTATTGGATAATCTTTCTAAAGAAGATCAAGCAAAAGCAGAAACAGCAGCTCTTAAAACTGCAAAATATCTTTGGGGTTTCCTTTCAGGCGTAGCTCAAAAACATAATCTAAGCGTTCAAGCAGCAGCCTAAATAAGTTTTCTTAAATATCCTGTGGTAAATTAAACCACAGGATATTTATTTTTTTAATTTTAAAATGTTAATTATGAAAATTGAGACGTTATCTACAAAATCAGAAAGAGTATGAGTTATTCTTCACAATTAGTCTGTACGTTTGTAGCTAAGAATAAATTAGATTATAAAATTCTTATAAATTTTTTCTCTAAAATTCAAAATACTACCCATTATAAAATACTTTCAAATAGGGCTCTTGATCTTTATTGCGAGGATTTTAGTAAAAAAAATAAAGATCAACTTAGAAAATTCTGTTTTAAAAATAAGATTGATGTTTGTATTCAGAAAGCAAAATGGCGAAGGAAGAAAATATTTCTTGCCGATATGGATGCAACCATGATCAAAGATGAAACCTTAGATAATCTAGTAAAAATTGCAGGAATAAAAGGAAATATAGATAGATTAAGTAAACTTGCAATGGATGGAAAAATTAGTCTTAGAGATACATTAAAATTTAGAGTTAGTTATTTAAAGGACAAAAGTACAAAACTTATAAAACAGGTTATAAAAAAAATTAGATTTAATGAGGGATCAAAAGTTTTAGTAAAAACTTTAAATAAAAATGGTTATCACACCAGTTTAGTAACAGGAGGCTTTCAGCCGATCTCAACCTATGTTGGAAAAGTCTTGGGTTTTAAAAAAGTAATAAGTAACAGATTTGTTATCAAAAATAATAAATTTACAGGAGAATATATTCCAATTACTGGAAAGCAGAATTCAAAATTGGCTTATTTAAATGAGATTTGTAAGAAAAAAAAATTAAATAAAGTCAAGTACGCTCTTTCCGTTGGAGATGGAGCAAATGATCTTGGAATGTTACAAAACTCAGGACTTGGAGTAGGTTATCATTCTCATCGAATAATTAAAAAAGCAATTGATAATCATATTCAATTTACTGACCTTAGAACTATTTTATTTTATTTAGGGTTTACTGAAAAAGAATTTGCTAAATAGCCGCTTTTAGAAAATTTAATACGTCTTTTGCATGATCTAAAACTTTAACATTGTTCCAGATTTTCATTATTTTACCTTTTGGATCAATTAAGATTGTTGTTCTTTTGATCCCCATAAATTTTTTTCCATACATACTTTTTTCTCCCCATGCATTATACTTTTTAAGTACTATAACTTTTTCATCTGATAATAATTGAAATGGGATTTTGAATTTACTAATAAATTTCTTATGACTTTCAATGCTATCTTTTGAAATTCCAACAATCTCGCAATTTAATTTTCTAAATTCTTTATATAATTTTGAAAAATCTTTAGCTTCATTGGTACAGCCAGGCGTATTGTCTTTTGGATAAAAATAAATTACTAAAAACTTTTTTTTATTCTTTTTAAGCTCAAATTCTTCATTGTTTGTTGAAGGAATATTAAAATTAGGTGCTAATTCTTTTTCTTTCATTGTTAATATTATATTTTAAAAATATAAAATACTTTATAAAATGATCTTTATGAAGATAAAATCGCACAAGCAATTAGTTGAAGAGGCTAGTTTAGAAATAGAAAATCTTACACCCGAAGAAGCCAAGGTAAGATTAGATGATAATACTATTTTTATAGATATTAGGGATATCAGGGAATTATGGCGAGATGGAACTATTGAAAATTCAAAACATATACCAAGAGGTATGTTAGAATTTTGGTTAGATCCGAGTAGTCATTATTATAAGGAGGAGTTTGCGGTTAGTAAAAATAAAATATTATTTTGCGCTCAAGGAATGCGATCAGCTCTCGCTGCTAAAACTCTGAAAGATATGGGCTTTACTAACATTGCTCATGTTAAGGGTGGATTTGAAGCGTTAAAGAAATCTAATTTTAAGGTAGTAGAAGTTAAGAAAAAATAATTATTTTTTTGCCTCATTAAAAGCAAAATCTAGTCGGTCTTGTCCCCAAAACATTTTTCCATTTACCATAAAAGTAGGCACTCCAAATATGCCTTTATCAAATGAATCATTTGTTCTTTTAATAAGATCATTTTTAATTACAGGGTCGTTATATTTTAATGAAAATAAATCTGCATTTAAATCTTGGCTCTTTATAAATTTTAAAAAAACCTCTTCATCATTCATATTCATTGAATCAACCCAGATAGCGTTAAACGCTTTATCAACAAAAGATCTAAAAAAATTATCTTTCTCTGCAACTAGTGCGGCTCTCATTAGATGAAGAGTTTTTATCGGAAAGTATCTATTGAATTGATATTTAACTTTATATTTATCTGCCCAAAGCTTGCAGTCTTTAATTAAATATTTTGCCTTTAGAGGAATAAATGCTGGAGCAGTGATCCCTGCTAATTTATGTAAGCCACCCACAAGTACTGGCATATAATTAACTTTTTCCCCTGTTTCTTTTTCAAATTTTTTAATCTGGGTGTGGGCGAGATATGAATAAGGACTTCCAAAATCAAAATAGAAATCTATTTTCTTCATAGTGATTTATAACTCTGAAATAAATTATTAGCTACTAAGACTTAATCAAATAATTTTAATTTTTGTGCAGCAAGAAGTCTTAAGATTAAATAAACACCAAGTCCAATAGGACCTACAAAATAAGTAAGCACTAAAGGGACTAGAACTATAAATTGAAGTGCTTTATTTTTAGCAGCGTCTGTAGCAATCCAGGCACCAAGAACAAGATTTGCAGTTAAGAAATGTATCCAAAATAATAATAATACATTTTTATCGCTTAAGATTTTTTTAAGTTGATCAATTCCCATATAAAGTTCAAATGTTTTTCCTTTATCTAGAATATTAGAAAATATTCCCTCCGAAGTATTTATGTAAATATAAAAAACGTAGAAATAGGTGAAACTTAATATTAATGGAACCAGTATGCTGTTAATTAAAACTTTAGTTCCGCTCCAACCTGGTAAAAAAGCTAAAAGAATCCATAACGGGATAACACCAATGTTTGTGAAATGATAAATCATTTCAAGAGTAAAAAAATCTTTTAAAGTGTTAAGCATGTG
>JABHUX010000070.1 GCA_018658635.1 Alphaproteobacteria bacterium | reverse complement strand
TAACGTCCATCCGTAGGTCTTCTTGAAGGTTGAACATATGCTGCTTTCCATGGCTTAGGTCCTAAAGATCTTAATGTTGTTGCAGGATGAAAAGTGCCAGCTCCAACTTCCATGTCATAAGGCTGCATCACAACACAACCATAATCAGACCAAAACTTTTGTAATTTAAATATAACTTCCTGAAAAGATAAATCTTGTGGTTTAGATTTATTTTTAGTTATAACCTTTTTTTTCGTTATAACTTTTTTTTTATTTAATTTCTTTTTAGCTACCATTTTTATAAGCCATATTTGTTCCAGATCGATCTTACTTCCAGTTCATTTATAACTTCTGAATACGATCCTGGTAATTGTGAGGAAAGTTTTCTTTTTAGCCAACTTTGCGCTGCTTCAAATTTTTTAACTTTAAGATCTTTGCCAAATTTTTCTTTTAAAATTTGTTGTAAAGTGCCAACTCCATCAATTAAACCGAGTTGCAATGTTTTTTTTCCAGACCAAAACTCTCCTGAAAATAACATTGAGTAATTTTCAGATTTTAACTTATCTTTTCTGCTATTTTTAACTAAATTAATAAATTCTTCGTGTAAATCTTTTTGTAAAGATTTTAACTTTTCTACATCTTCTTTTTTTTCTTCTAAAAATGGATCTAAAATACTTTTGCTATCCCCTGCAGTATGCACTCTTCTTTGTACGCCAATTTTTTTTATTAACTCTTGAAAACCAAATGCTGAATAAATAACTCCGATAGATCCAACAATTGAATTAGCATTTGCATATATTTCATCTCCTGCGCACATCAGCATATATCCACCTGAAGCTGCTACATCTTCGGCATAGGTAATTACTTTTACTTTTTTGTTATCAGCCTCGGAGCGTATGAGGTCATATAAAAGATTGGACTGAACTGGCGATCCTCCTGGAGAATTAATAGAAATCACTACTGCTTTAATATTCTTTAAAGCAAAGGCTTTTTTAATAATATCGCTTTGGCTGGCATAGCTCATTCCTTGGCTAAATCTACCTACATTGCCTATAACTCCATTTAATCTGATTAGAGAAACTGTTGGTTTTGATTTAAAAAATGAAAACATATTTATTTCATATCTTTTAAACGTTTATTATCACTATTCCAGAATAAAAATTTAATAAAACTTTATATTTATTAATGCTACAAACGGCTCGTGAAAAATAATATCGTACAAATAGAAAAATTTCTTAAAAAAACTCCTTACGATTCTCTTAAGGAAATATTTAATAACGACTTAGATAAAGTAGAAGCATTTACTAAATTAAAATTATCAAGCGAGGTAGATCTAATTAGAAAAATGACTCTATACCAATTAGATTCTGGTGGAAAAAGATTAAGATCTATACTGACTTTAGCAAGCTCTAAAATGACTGAATATAAGGGAGAGCATAATATTCATTTAGCTGCTTGTGTTGAACTTATTCACAGCGCAACATTACTTCATGACGATGTTATTGATAACAGCTCAATAAGAAGAGGTAAAAAAACTTCAAACGTTATATGGGGAAACCAACCTTCTATTTTAGTGGGTGATTATTTCTTAAGCAGATGCTTTGAAATTATGGTTGATGTTGGTTCTTTAGAAGTTTTAAAACTATTATCAAATGTATCTGCAGAAGTTGCTCAGGGTGAAGTCCTTCAGCTTCAGCATAAAAACGAAGTAGATATTGCTGAACAAGTTTATTTAAATATCGTAACTCAAAAAACCGCTTCATTATTTGGCGCAGCAATGAAAGTAGGTGGATGCCTTGCAAATAAATCTGAAAATGAAAAAAAGGCACTGCAGTCTTATGGAATTAATCTTGGTATCGTATTTCAAATCAGTGATGATATTTTAGATTATAATTCTACTAAAGTATTTGGCAAGAATGTTGGCAATGATTTTTATGAAGGTAAAATTACTTTACCAATTATTATTTTATTTCAAAAATCAAATAAAACTGAACGAGAACAAATTAAAAAATATTTTACTCAAGGAAAAAGAACTGAAGATGAATTAAATAAAATTTTATCATTAATGCAAAAGTACGACATCATTATTATTTGCAAAAAAAGAGCGGAGCATTTTTCGAATGTATCTTCTGACTCTTTAAATATATTTAAAGATTCCGATATTAGAAAGAATCTGCAGGAACTATCTTTTTATTTAATTAATAGGACGAATTAAGAATATAAATTGTGCTATTTAAATATAGCGCAAACGTCGACCAGGCAAAATAAGGAAGCATTAATATAACGGAAGGTTTGCTGTATTTTGAATATAAAACCATTAAATATAAAATAAAAAAAATAATGATCGAGATGATAAAGCTCGCAAGAAAAATTTGTTTGTAATAAAAAAATACATAACTCCAACTTGCATTAATTAATAAGTGAATAAAATAAACTGCTAAAATTTTATTTGAATGTTGGCTTTTTTTATAAGCAAGCCAAACTGCAACTGACATCATTGCATAAAGCAACGTCCACACCGGTCCAAAAATCCAATTAGGAGGATTAAATGCTGGTTTTACTAAATTATAATACCAAGGATCTAATGCTACCCTTGTTATAAATCCTGCAGGAAAGGTTATTAAAAAGGTAGCTACAACAATTACAAATAAACTTAAGTAGCCTTGGGATTTTGCTTTAGATTTTTTCATTATTAACTAGTTGCTTTAACATAAAATAATGCGAGACCCGCTAATATATGTCCGTAATAAGTTAAGTTTGTGAAAACTCTTAATATAAATTTATGATCATCTTTTATTTTAAGATAATCGCAAAGAACATTGCCTGGGTTATAAAGTAACTCTAATTTCAAATAACTATCTCTGTTTTGTAACTATTAAGAGGTCTATTGCCTACGAATCCCATATTCTTTTATCCAATGTTAAAAGTCAATTTTAGTAACTTTAAGAGGTTTAATCTTGTGAAAAACAAAAGTTTTACTGATCTTATAATTGCACACAAGAATGATATATCTAATTTAATTAAGTATTTAAAAATATGAAATTAGGTTTTATTGGTGTTGGAAAAATTGCAACTTCAGTTGTTGAGGGAATTTTTAAAGCAAAAATAAACATTAAAGAAATAATTCTTTCGCCTAAAAATAAAAATAACGCAAGAATCTTAAAAAAAAAATTTTCAAGAATTAAAATCGCCGAATCTAATCAAGAAGTATTAGATAAATCTAATTGGGTTGTTCTGTCGATTACTCCAAAAGTTGGAAAGCAGATATTAGAAAAATTAAAATTTAAAGACAGTCATACTGTTTTAAATTTTATCTCCACCCTCCATAATCAAAAATTAAAAAGCATCATATCGCCAGCTAAAAAGATATTTAAAGTTGCACCTCTTCCTATGATTAAACATAATCTAGGTCCTATTATTATTTATCCAAGAAACAAAGTAATTGAGGGTTTCTTTAACAAACTTGGAAAAGTTATTGCAACAAGTAATGAAAAAGAAAATAAAAAATTATGGGTGATGACTTCGTTTATGGCTACGTATTTTGAAATATTTAATACCGCACATAAATGGTTTTTAAGAAAAGGAATTAACAAAAATAAATCTATGGAATATCTAAGTCATTTATTTAAAGCGCTAAATAATGAAACTATAAAAAATCCAAACTATTCTATGGATAAAATGATTAAGGAATTTCAGACTAAAGGTGGCATTAATGAACAGCTTTTAAATAAAGCAAAAAAATCTGGTATATTTAAAAATCTAAATAAAGGTTTTGATAAAATTTACAGCCGAGTAAAATAATCTTAAGGATATAAAATTTCTTTTATCCAACGAGATCCCAATTTTTTATATCTAAGTCTTTCGTGAATTCTATTGTGTCCATCTAACCAAAATTCAACTTCATTTGCTTTTAAAGCAAAACCTGACCAATAAGAGGGCCTTGGAACTTTTTTATGACTTGGAAATTTTTTTTTATATTCTTGAATTCTATTTATTAAATCTGATCTAGTTTCCATAGGTCTAGATTGAATAGATGCCCAAGCGCCAATCCTGCTTCCATAGGGTCTCGAATTAAAATATTTATCAGCAACTTTACCTGGAACTTTTGTAATGGAGCCTTCAATTCTTATTTGTCTTCTTATGCTTTTCCAATGAAAGCACATTGAAGCTTTTGGATTACTCTTCAATTCGTTGCTTTTTTTACTATTCAAATTTGTATAAAAAATAAATTCTTTATTAGTTAATCCTTTAAGAAGCACCATACGAACCGATGGCTGTTTGTTGCGATTAACTGTTGCAAGCGCTAGGGCATTTGGATCGTTAATTTCTGTTTTTTTGGCTTTAGTCATCCATACCCTAAATAGCTCAAATGGATTTTTCTTATTTAAAAAACATGAATTGAGTCC
The DNA here is from genome assembly GCA_018658635.1 of Alphaproteobacteria bacterium. GTDB lineage: Bacteria > Pseudomonadota > Alphaproteobacteria > Pelagibacterales > Pelagibacteraceae > Fontibacterium. The sequence continues at coordinate 3,501 of JABHUX010000070.1, read as the reverse complement.
AACTTTGTTCGATTTATATTTTTTTTGATTCATAAATAACTAAAAATACCTTATAAAATATATTTAATGTCATTTAATACTTTTGGAAAGCTATTTAGATTTACTACATGGGGAGAGTCTCATGGTCCCGCAATTGGCTGCGTAGTTGACGGCTGCCCCCCCAATATCACTATTTCTGAAAAAGATGTTCAGGTAGAGCTTAATAAACGAAGACCTGGTCAGTCAAAATTCGTAACTCAAAGAAAAGAGAAAGATCAGGTGCAAATATTATCTGGTGTGTTTCAAGGAAAAACTACTGGAACTCCTATTTCAATGATCATCTTTAATGAGGACACTAGGTCTAGAGATTATGAAAGTATTAAAGATAAATTTAGACCAGGACATGCTGATTTTACTTACTTTATGAAGTACGGAAACCGCGACTTTAGAGGGGGTGGTAGACAGTCTGCTAGGGAAACTGCTTCGCGAGTTGCAGCTGGTGCCATTGCTAAAGTTGTTTTAAATAAATTACTTGGAAAAAAATTTTCCATCACTGGGGGAGTTATTCAAATTGGTCCATTGATGATTGATCGCAATCTTTGGAATGATAAAGAAATTAGAAAAAATCCTTTCTTTTGTCCTGATAAAGAAACTGTACCTGTGTGGGAACAATACTTATTAGATATTAGAAAAGCTGGAAGTTCATGTGGTGCAATTATCGAACTTAGAGCAAAAGGAATTCCGGTTGGACTGGGTGCTCCTATTTATTCCAAACTTGATCAAGATATTGCTGCAGGACTTATGAGTATCAATGCAGTTAAAGGTGTGAATATTGGCGCTGGCATGAACGCTGCTAGCTTAACAGGTGAGACTAATTCTGATGAAATAAGATCTAAGGGTGGAAAAGCTAAATTCTTATCTAATAATGCAGGAGGAATTTTAGGTGGAATTTCAACAGGTCAAGAAATTGTTGCATCGTTTGCAGTTAAACCAACATCTTCAATTTTAAACACTCGTGACACTATTGATACTAAAGGAAAAAATACAAAAATTTCTGTTCGTGGCAGACATGATCCTTGTGTTGGAATTCGTGCTGTTCCAATTGGGGAAGCTATGCTTGTATGTATTCTTCTAGATCATTTGATGATGCACCGAGCACAATGTGGTAACTAGTTTGTGATCCCATTAAAAGATGAAAACAATACACTCTCTACTCCAATACTAAGTTACGCAATAATAGGTATTTGTGTTGTAATTTTTTTAATACAAATAAGTTCTCCTGGTTTTGATAATGGAAATTTATTTTATTCTTATGGAGTGGTGCCAACTTCACTTCTTGGCACAGAATCTTTACCAAATGATCTAAATAAAATTGACCCCTATCTTACATTGATTACTTCAATGTTTATGCATGGAGGGTTTATGCATTTGATAGGAAATATGCTTTATATGTGGATCTTTGCTGACAATATTGAAGATGATCTAGGAAAAGTAAAATTTATTTTATTTTATTTGGCATCAGGTATTGCAGCTGCAATGACCCAAGTTTATTTAAATGTAAATTCAACTATCCCAATGGTTGGAGCAAGCGGAGCAATCAGTGGAGTATTAGGCGCTTATATGGTCAGATATCCAAGGAATAAAGTTTTGGTATTAATACCTTTAGGATTTTTTACTCAACTAGTGAGAATTCCTGCAATGTTTGTTTTAGGATTTTGGTTTATCTTACAATTTATTAGTTCAAGTGGAACCTCTGGTCAGGGTGGTGTTGCTTATGGAGCTCACATTGGAGGGTTTGTATTTGGGGCTGCCGCGATGTTTTTCTTTGGTAACTTTTTAATTCCTCAAAAAGCATTCTTTAAAGCTCTTAATGAAAAAGATGGTAAGAAAAAAAATCCCTGGATTTAGGACTAAGTTACCCACATAAAATAACAGCAAAATCAGATGAATGTTCTCGTTTTGATTCCCTTTTGATTCCATTTTGAATCAAATTTTCTACTTTTAAGGGTGTATGTGGATACTTAAATTTAAATCGTCATTCCACCATCTAATGGGTAAACGGCACCAGTAGAGAATGCTGATTCATCAGTTGCTAAATATGTAGCAAGGGCCGCCACCTCTTCTGGTTTTCCTAATCTTCCCATAGGTTGTCTATCGATAAAATCTTTTCTCGCTTTTTCGGGATCTTTAAAAGAATTAACTCTATCTTCCCATGAAGGCGTATGAACTGTTCCTGGTGCAATAGCATTGCATCTAATATTGTATTTTAAAAAATCCACTGCGATAGATTTTGTAAGACCGATGACTGCTGCTTTTGTGGCTCCATATACAAATCTATCCTTAACCCCTTTGACGCTAGATACAACTGAAGCCATATTAATTATAACGCCTGATTTTTGATCTATCATTTTAGGAATAATATTTTTAATCATTAAATACATAGACCTAACATTCACATTAAATGAAAAATCCCAATCTTTTTCTTCACACTCAAGTATTGTTCCGCTATGAACAAACCCGACACAATTAAAAAGAACATCAACTTTAGAAATAGTATCTGCAAATTTTTTAATATCTGCAGCATTAGTTGAATCTAAAGTATAAGTTTTAATTTTAGGATATTCTTTTGAAAGCTCTTCTAATTTATTAGTTCTATTAATGTCTGTTGCAATAACGTTGGCTCCTTCTTTAAAAAATCGAATAGCTGTTTCTTTGCCAATCCCCTGTCCCGCTGCAGTGATTATTACGCTTTTATTTTCTAATCTTTTCATTTAAATTAAATTTTATATTAAAAAAATTTTATAAAATTAAATGTTAAATATCACAGATCCAGCTGAGGCAAGAAAAATTATTAGAGCTGATAAATACGATAAGCAAACAGCAGGTATTGCTGGAAAATATGTGCAAGGAAACATTTGTATATTACCTAGTAAATATGCTCTAGATTTTGCAGCATTCTGTCAAAAAAATCCGAAACCTTGTCCGCTTATCGGTTTTGGAATTAAAGGTGATCCCCACTTAAAAGATTTAGGGGATATAGACATTAGGACAGATGTTCCAAAATATAAAATTTGGCAAAATGGAAAAGTAGTAGACGAGCCTACTAATATTAAAAAATATTGGAATGATGATTTAGTAACTTTTGTTCTAGGTTGTTCGATGTCATTTGAATTGCCATTAATGGAAGCTGGAATTGAAATGCAGCACATAAAAAACAATACGACTGTTCCAATGTATAAAACAAATATTGATTGTGAGCCTGCGGGACCTTTTAAAGGAAAATTAGTTGTATCAATGAGACCTTTGAATGCGGAAGATACCATAAAATCAATTCAAATCTCTTCTCGTTTTCCCGCAGTTCATGGAGCCCCCATTCATCTTGGCGATCCTGCTCAGATTGGAATAAAAGATATTATGAAACCAGAATATGGCGATGCACCAAGGGTAATTAAAAATAATGAAATCCCAGTATTTTGGGCTTGTGGAGTAACACCTCAGTCTGTTGTCGAAAATTGCAAACCT
>JABHUX010000069.1 GCA_018658635.1 Alphaproteobacteria bacterium | reverse complement strand
CACCAGCAACAATTGCTGGAACTGCGTTCATAATAACCGAGCTTGGATAACTAGCTGTACCTCCTGGAATGTATATTCCAACTCTATTTAACGGAGAAACTCTGTAAGCTAACTCATTTTTATATTTATCAGAATATTTATAACTATTGATTGATTGCCTTTGGTGAAAGTCTTTAACTCTATCAAAAGCGAGTTTAATAGAATTTTTCACTAAAGGATCTAAATTTTTTATAACTTTGTTAATTTCTTTATTGCTTAAAATAATATTTTTTTTAGAAACTGAGCTTCTATCAAATTTCTTTTGATAATAAATAACAGCATTATCCCCTTTAGTCTTAACATCTTTAAGAATTTTTTTTACAATATTAGCTTTATTAGAAAAATTAGATTTTCTATTTCGAGAAATAAAATCTAAATCTTTTGAAAAACTATTTTTGTTAAATTTTATAATTTTCATACTATATCTTATGCTTTGGTTTATAGCTGGTTTCCCATGTTTTTCCAAAGTCTTCTAAAAATGAGTCTATTTCTTCAGCTTTAACTAATAAAATACTATCTCCAGAAAAAATTAATCTTATATCAAAATAATTATCTTTAATCTCTGTTTTGATTGCTAAAAATTCTAGTATCTTAGTCTTTTTTTTTGGATTAATTCCTTTTGATTTAACTTTTAAAACATTATCAAAAACAAGGGCGCTACGTATTCTTTTATTTTTTCTAAAAATTCCTTTTTCAACGTCTTCCCACATAAAGCGGTTAAATACACAGATTAATTTTTTAGTTTTTGGTAAAAACTTGATGTCGTTTGTAATAATTACAGAGTCTTGAAGATAAGCAGAAAAAACATTCAAATCCTGAATATCCTCTGCAAACAGTTTTAGCTTAGAAGTATTTTTGTTAATCATGCACTTCTTCTAACGCTGGCACCACATAAATTAAGTTTTTTTTCTAATTTACTATAGCCCCTATCTAAATGATAAATTCTATTAATTGTTGTGACACCTTTTGCAGACAGAGCAGCTAAAACTAAACTTACAGACGCTCTTAGATCTGTTGCCATTACCTCAGCGCAATTTAAATTTTTAATTCCTCTTATTGTAGCTTTTTGTTTTTTTATTTCAATATCAGCGCCCATTCTCATCAATTCTGAAACATGTAGAAATCTATTTTCAAATATCTCCTCATTAATTTCGGACGAACCTTTTATTTGGGTGGCTAAAGCCATAAACTGAGCCTGCATATCAGTTGGAAACCCGGGATAAGGTTTAGTAATAATTTTAAATGGTTTTAATTGATGCTTTCTAAAAATAATAAAAGAATCTTTAAAAATTTTTATATTGGCTCCAATTTTTCTTAAAACGCTAAATATATTTTCTAAATGATCATTATCAACATTTTTAATTAATAACTTTCCATTAGTTATCAAGGCAGCAATTGCATAAGTTGCAGCTTCTATTCTGTCTGGAATAATTTTATGTCTTGTTGGATATAAAAATTTTACTCCTTTAATAACAATCTTTCTTTTTAAATTATATTGTATATCTGCCCCACATTTATTCAAAAATTTTATTAAATCTATAATCTCTGGCTCAAGTGCAGCATTACTAATTTTTGTTACCCCTTTAGCTAAGACTGCTGCTATAATAATGCTTTCTGTTGCTCCCACTGAAATTGTGGGAAATTTAATATTAGCACCTGACAAACCTCTTGGGGCATTTGCATCAATATAACCATTCTTTACGTTAATTTTTGCACCAAGTTTTTTTAATGCATATAAATGCAAGTTCACAGGTCTTGCTCCAATAGAGCAGCCTCCTGGCAGAGAAACTTTCGCTTTTCCAAATTTTGCCAATAATGGAGCCAAAACTAAAACACCAGCTCTCATAGTTTTCATAATCGAGTACGGGGGAAAGTATTTATCTTTTTTTTTTTTTGATATTTTTAATACCTCTTTATGCTCGTCAAATTCAACTTCTCTTCCTAAAACTTTAATTAAATTAATTAAAGTATAGATATCTTTAACTTTAGGAACATTCTCAAATTGTGCTGCATCATCAAATAATAATGATGATATAATAATGGGAAGACTTGCGTTTTTAGAGCCTGAAACAACTACTTCACCAGAGAGTTTTTTTCCTCCCTTAATTAATAGTTTCTGCATATTTAAATTTTTGGCAGAGTAACACCTTTTTGCTTCATGTATTTTCCTTTTTTATCGGCATATGAAGTTTCTGGTTCTTGATCACCTTGTAAAAAAATAAATTGACAAGCCCCTTCATTGGCATAAATTTTTGCAGGCAATGTTGTTGTATTTGAAAACTCAAGCGTCACATGTCCTTCCCACTCTGGCTCTAAAGGGGTAACGTTAACAATTATTCCGCATCTTGCATAAGTACTTTTCCCAAGACAAATTACTAAGACATCTCTTGGAATCTTGAAGTATTCAACTGTTCTAGCTAGTGCAAATGAATTAGGTGGTATAATACATACATCAGTTTTTCTTGTTACAAAACTATTTTTTGAGAATTTTTTAGGATCTACAAATGCCGAATCTATATTTGTAAATATCTTAAACTCATTAGAAACTCTTGCATCATAACCATAAGAAGAAAGTCCATAAGAAATTTTATTTTTCCTTTGTTGTTTTTGTACAAAAGGATTTATCATTTTTTTTTCTATGGACATTTTTTTTATCCAATGATCAGATAAGACACTCATACTTTTCTATTTTCTTTAATTTTTTTTAAAGATTCTTTTCTTCTTTTTAGATTATCTCTAAGGGCTTCTGAAAGACGTTCTTTCTTTAAATCTTTTTGATTATTAATCATCAAACTCAAACGCGAACTATTTATCTGGATTTGTTAGATCATCCAAAGTAATAGGCTTATTAATATCATGCATTTCTTGTTCTGGTTCTTTTGCGGGTATGGTTGAGGCTCTTTTGGCTTTTTTTAAAGCAAGACGTTCTTTTCTCTTCGCTTCTTTAAGCATAGCTCTTTCTCCACGTTTAGACTTGTAATCATAATGAATACCCATGGGTGAGCCTCCTCCATCAAAAAAATCT
>JABHUX010000012.1 GCA_018658635.1 Alphaproteobacteria bacterium | reverse complement strand
CTATTAAAGAATCCTTCTGATGAATGAAAATCTGGCATCCTTGGGTTACAGAATGCCGGCAGAGTGGGAAAAGCAAAGCTCTACATGGTTAGCGTGGCCACATAATAAAAATGACTGGCCTGATAAATTTGAAAATATTCCATCAACTTTTGCTAAAATAGCTTCAGCCTTATCTAAAGTTCAAAACGTTGATATTTTAATCCAATCAAAAACTGTTAAAAAAAATATTAAGAAAATTCTAATTAAAGAAAAAACAAACCTTAATAGAGTTAATTTTCATATTATTAAAACAAATAGAGTTTGGACCAGAGATACAGGGCCTATTTTTCTAGTAAACGATCTTTTGAAAAAAAAGATCATGACTAATTTTCATTTCAATGCGTGGGCAAAATATAAAGATTACAATTTTGACAATAATATTAAGTCACAAATAGCAAAAATTAAAAATATAGAATTAATGGATGTAAAAGCAAAAATTAAAAACAAATTTAAAGATGTTATACTAGAAGGTGGTGCAATTGATGTGAATGGAAAAGGAACTTTGATTGCAACAAAAGAATGTTTATTAAGTAAAGTTCAAGAAAGAAATACTGGATTAAGTAGAGAAAAATTAGAAATAATCTTAAGCGAAAGTTTAAATATCAAAAATTTTATATGGCTTAATAAAGGTATTATTGGCGATGATACCCACGGTCATATCGATGACATCACAAGATTTTTTGATGATGATAAAATATTTACAGCGATGGAGTATCAAAAAAGTGATGAAAATTACTCAGCTTTAAATGAAAATTTAAAGATCTTAAAAAAATCTAGGAATCACTCAGGAAAGCAAAATACTATCGTAGAAATCCCAATGCCATCACCTTTAATTATAGATGACACAAGAGTCCCTGCTAGCTACTTAAATTTTTATATAGCAAATAAAACTGTTCTTCTGCCAATTTTTGAAGACAAAAATGACGATAAAGCTTTTCAAATTTTTGAAAAACATTTTAAAGATAGAAAAATTGTTCCAATTAATTGTCGTGATCTTATTTGGGGATTTGGAGCAATTCATTGCATGACTCAACAAGAGCCAGCTATATAAGTTTTAAATTAATTAAATCTTTTTTCTGCCAAGATATATCAACCGCGGCACCTTTATCTTCCAAATTATAAAAATTAATAATAGCAGATAATCTTTCTAAAAAAACTTTTGCTATAAAAATACCAAGACCTAATCCATCTTTATTATTTTCGATATCTTTTTTGTTAATATAAGGATCACCTAAAAATCTCAATATTTGCTTTGAAAAACCTTCCCCGTCATCTTCCACTTTTATTCTCAACTCATCTTCATTTGATAATAAAAAAATCTCAATTTTATTCGATGAAAACTTTAAAGCATTATCAATAATATTTTTAAGACTATAAATAATTTCAATTTTCTTTGTTATTAAATAATCTTTTTTATAGTCGTCTTCATTGATAATTATTTTTTTTTTACTTTGATCTTTAAATGAATCAATGATCTCATGAACAATAATTTTAAATGATGCTTTATCAAGAAACTTATCTTCTTTTTCCGTATAAGGATTTTTTGATATCTGCTTTAATATTTCGCTACATCTTTTAGATTGAGAAATAAGCAAATCTAAATCTTGATTAAACTTTGTATTTGATCCTATTTCTTTTTTTAACTCTTTGGCAACTAACGATATCGTATTTAGGGGCGTTCCTAATTCATGGGCTGCAGCCGCTGCAAGCCCCCCTAAAGATTTTAATTCTTGCTCCCTTAAAAAGATCTGCTGTAAAACATTAAAGGCCTCATTTCTTTGTGCGTTTTCCATTGCCAACTTTTGTGAGTAAATAGCTAAAAATATTATCGTTGTACACAATGCAAGTGTTAAACCTAAAATATAAAACTTTGGAAAAAGATAATTGTTTTCAAGTCCTGGTAATTCAAAATAAAAGAATGATAAAATAATAGTTAATGCAATTGATAGAAAACCTATCAGGATACTACTTCTTAAATTTAAAAATCCTGCAGCAATTGTAATTGGTGCAACAATCAATATTGAAAAAGGATTGGTTAACCCACCAGTTAAAAATAATAATCCAAATAACTGAAATAAATCGTAAAGGATGCTAAAAGTGGCTTGTTTATTAGATAATAGATCGGTTTTTTTTGATCTAATTTGCAGAAAAAAATTAAGAAAAGAAGAAAATAAAACTAATAAATAACAATACTTAATATTAAAATTAAAATTAAAATAGAAATATACAATCGATATTGTTAAAAACTGACCAAAAATCGCAACCCAACGAACGTTGATGAGTGTAAGAAGTTTAATCTGATTATCATTTAGCTCTGGTAATTTTGCTAAATTCATTAAACTAGATATCTAGATTATTTACATTAATAGCGTTTTTATTAATAAAATCTTTTCTTGGAACAACGTCCTCACCCATTAAAATCTTAAAAATTTCTCTGTCACGTTCGCCTGGATTAGTAGTTTCATTATCAACATCATTTCCAGAGTAATTTACTTTTAATAATGTATTGTTCTCTGGATTTAGAGTTGTTTCCCATAATTCTTCTGGGTTCATTTCTCCTAATCCCTTAAATCTCTGTATAGAGATAGATTTTTTTCCCTCCTCTATTATTCTCTTTAGAAAATCTATTGGAGAATAAATATCAATTTTTTCATTAGTTGAATTGACCATGTAGCAATTCTTTCTAAAAATTTTCAACATATCACCTAATTGGCTTAGTTCTTCTACATGTTTAGTATCTAAAAAATCTAAACTTAATTTCTTTACAATTATTTCTTCATAATATTTTTTTTCTAAAATAAATAAATTATCTTTAAAAGAACCTGTCCATAAATTATTTTCAGCATTATTTCCAAATCTATTTAAATACTCTGCGGCTGCCTTTATAGCTCCTTCTTTTTTCTTACCATTAGAATCATCTCTGATTAAAAAATCTTTTTTATCTTTGTAAAAACTTCCAACTACAGCTAGAGCTTCGACTAATTCTTTATCAAAATCTTTTCCTAAATTTTTTATTCTTGAATCAAATCTTCTACAATATTTTATAATCTCATCAAAATTTTCTTCTTTGGCTTTTCCATTTTCTTCTGAGAAAAATTTAATATTATCTTTAGCTGTATCAATAGTGATATCAAAAAGATCTTCATCATTTTTAATATAAGATATTTTTTTACCAACTTTTATTTTATATAATGGTGGTTGTGCTATATAAATTTTTCCATTTTTAATAAGTTCGTTAAATGGTTCATTATTAAAAAAGG
>JABHUX010000068.1 GCA_018658635.1 Alphaproteobacteria bacterium | reverse complement strand
TAAGCCTCAATTTCATCCTCTGAAATTCCTAAACGATCTTTTGCAACTTCGGATATTTTTCTTAGTTTTGCTTTTTCAGCTATTTCAATATCGTTTAACATAATTAATTTTGTTCATTCTGTTATAAATTAGATCTAAATAATGTATACCCATTAAAATTTCACAAAAAAAACAATCATCGCGTGTATTGTTTTTCTTTATCTATTGTTTGTAATTTATATTTGATAGTAAACTTCTTCAATAATTTTATAATAAATTTTTACTTTTAAAAATAAGTCAGGCAAAATGATATTAGGGTCAGTTAACGATAGCGATATAGTTGAAAAGAGAATACCAATTTCTCCAGATACAATAAAAAAATATATTGCTAGTGGATTTTCTGTTCAAGTTGAAAAAGATTTTGGTAAAAACTCGAACATACAAGATGTTGAGTTACAAAATTTAGGTGCAAAAGTTCTAAATAAAGAAGAGATTTATAAAACTTCAGATATACTTATAAAAATTAATTGCCCAAGTGACTCTGAAATTTCACTTATGAAAGAGGGTTCTGTACTAATTGGAAGTTTTTTCCCACATTTAAATAAAGATAAAATAAATAAACTTTTAAAAAAAAATATAAAAATATTTTCTTTGGAATTACTTCCAAGAATTACTAGGGCACAATCAATGGACATTTTGTCTTCCCAAGCAAATTTAGCTGGATACAAAGCTGTTATAGATTCTGTTTATGAATTTAATAGAGCGGTACCTATGATGATGACCGCAGCAGGCACCATTACACCTGCTAAATTTTTTATAATAGGCGCAGGGGTTGCAGGACTACAGGCTATAGCCACTGCAAAAAGATTGGGAGGAGTAGTCTCTGCAACGGATGTAAGATCAGCTTCAAAAGAACAAGTTGAAAGTTTAGGTGGAAAATTTGTATTTGTTGAGAGTGCAAAAAATTTAGAAACTAGTGGTGGTTATGCAAAAGAGTTAGATGAAGATGATAAAAAGAAACAGGAAGAATTACTTAAAACTACAATTAAAACCCAAGATATTATTATTTGCACAGCTTTAATACCTGGAAAAAAAGCACCAAGAATTGTGAGTGAAGAGATGGTTAAATCGATGAAGAGTGGCTCTGTTATTTGTGATTTAGCTGTTGAGCAAGGGGGCAATTCTGCATTTTCAGAGCCTGGTAAAGTCAATGTTGTTAATGGAGTAAAAATTATTGGATATAAAAATTTCCCTGGAAGAATTTCAGAGAGCGCATCTACTTTATTTGCCAAAAATATTTTAAACTTTTTAGAAATTATTTATGACAAAGTTGAAAAAAAATTAAAAATAGATGAAAATGATGAGATTGTTAAGGCCGTTTATGTCAACAAGGAGGTTGTTTAATGGAAATTGATCCAATTATATTTAGATTAGCAATTTTTATACTATCTATTTTTGTAGGTTACTACGTAGTGTGGAGCGTAACACCAGCTTTGCATACTCCTCTAATGTCTGTAACGAATGCAATTTCATCAGTAATAATTGTTGGAGCTTTAGTTGCTGTAGGTCTCTCACCAACTACGCAGGGTTTTTTCGGAAAGTTTCCGGGTATTCTTGGAATTCTACTTGCTTCTATAAATATTTTCGGAGGTTTTTTGGTAACTCAAAGAATGCTGAAAATGTATAAAAAAAATAAAAAGAAATGATCTCAGCTAATATTACCGCATCTCTATACTTGGTTACTGGCATATTATTTATTATGGCATTGCGAGGTCTTTCTTCACCGGAAACATCAAGAACAGGAAATTTTTTAGGAATTTTAGGAATGACACTTGCAATCATTGTCACTCTTTTATCCCTTGGCGATATTAATCAGATCAAAGAAAATATTATTTATATTTTGGTTCCAATAATTTTAGGCGGATTAATAGGCGGAGTTATTGCTTTTAGAGTTTCAATGACCGCAATGCCACAACTTGTTGCAGGATTTCATAGCTTAGTTGGTCTTTCAGCAGTTCTTGTGGGCATCGTTGCATTTTATAATCCTGCATCCTTTGGAATAGGACAGATAGGAAATATTAAAGTTTTATCATTAGTTGAAATGTCATTGGGTGTTGCAATTGGAGCTATAACTTTTTCAGGATCTTGCATTGCGTTTTTAAAACTACAAGGTCTTATGTCTGGAAATCCTATAACATTTAAAGGGCAACATTTAATAAATTTATTTATAGGGTTATTAATAATTTTTTTAATATTTTTTTTCACTAAAATACAATCCGATAAATTATTTTGGGCAATTATTATAATTTCAACATTAATCGGTTTTTTAATTATTATCCCAATTGGTGGAGCGGATATGCCAGTGGTGGTGTCCATGTTAAATTCTTATTCTGGCTGGGCTGCTGCTGGAATAGGTTTCACTTTAGAAAATATTGCTCTTATTATCACGGGAGCTTTGGTGGGCTCTTCAGGGGCAATTCTTTCTTACATTATGTGTAAAGGAATGAACCGTTCATTATTTAATGTTATTCTTGGTGGATTTGGTGGTGATACTTCAGCCTCAACCGCAAAGAAAAATACTAAGCCAGTTAAACAAGGAGGCGCTGATGATGCTGCCTTTTTAATGAAGAATGCATCTTCAGTTATCATTGTTCCAGGTTACGGAATGGCTG
>JABHUX010000002.1 GCA_018658635.1 Alphaproteobacteria bacterium | reverse complement strand
TATGGGATTTTTCATCTTCAAGAGCGTGGACGTTTCTTTATATCCCATGGAGATGAGATTTATGCAGGACAAGTTATTGGAATACATAATAGAGACAACGATTTAATAGTGAACCCACTTATTGGAAAAAAAGTATCCAACGTAAGATCAGTTACTGCAGATGAAGCTTTAGTTATTGTTCCTCCAATTAAAACAACTTTAGAATATTCACTTCAGTTTATTAATGACGATGAACTTGTTGAAGTGACACCAAAGTCTATTCGTATAAGAAAAAAATTCTTACTTGAACACGAGCGCAAAAGAGCCCAAAAGTCTTAATAAATAATGGTTTCGGTTATTAAGTATAAAGATCTAGGCGGAGCTGACCATGGCTGGTTAAAAGCAAAACATCATTTTAGTTTTGCATCTTATTACAATCCTAAAAGAATGGGTTTTGGCACTATTCGAGTTATTAATGACGATATTATAAAAGCTAAAAAAGGTTTTGATCCCCATCAGCATAATGACATGGAAATCATTACTTATGTTAGATCTGGTGCAATTACTCATACGGACAATCAAAATAACAAAGGCAGAACTGAAGCTGGAGATATTCAGGTAATGAGTGCGGGCTTAGGAGTTGTTCATTCAGAATATAATTTAGAAAATGAAGAAACAAATATTTATCAGATCTGGATTATTCCAAATAAAATTGGAGTTAAACCCAGATGGGAAGCAAAACAATTTCCGAAAGATCCAGTTAAAGATAAACTTAATCTTTTAGTTTCTGGGTTTGGAAAAAATTACAAAGAAGGAACATTAGGAATTTATCAAGATGCTTATGTGTATGGTGGAAAAATAAATAAAGGCGATGAAATTAATTATGATATTAGACATCAGGCATATTTATTGTGTTCTTATGGAAAAATTACTTTAGACGATAAAGTATTAGAAAAAGGGGATGCTGCCGAAATAACAGATATTAAAAAATTTAAAATTAAAGCTAACGATGATTGTGAAGTTTTGATAATAGACGCTCCAAAATAAAAATTACTATAATATTAAGCAACTTTAAGAAATATAACTCCAAGAATTATTAAAGATACTCCAATCCATCTAAAAATAATTGATGGATCATTAAAGAAAAGAACTCCAATAATAAAAGTTCCGGCAGCACCAATTCCAGTCCACACAGCATAGGCTGTCCCAATAGATATACCTTTAAGTGATAACCATAATAATATTCCGCTTATTGTCATTGAAATAACAGAAATTATTGGTCCTAATATTTTAAAAGAGGGAGTTGCTGCTAATTTAAGACCTAATGGCCAGCCAATTTCAAAAAAACCGGCTGCGATAAGATAAATCCAATGAATTGAATTCACTCAAATTTTAATCTTTAATTAAGCTGCTTTTTTCTTTGCTGGAGCTTTTGGTAATTTTCCACCAGCTGCTACGCACTCATCTAAAGTTTTGTACGTAGTAAATTTTTTTACTTTTTTATAAGATTTAGAACTTGGAGCATAACAGATGTCAGATTTTGCTGATTTTCTAATTTCAGATGCTGTAGTTTTATTTTCAGTTTGAGCAAATAATAAGCTTTGATTTAAAAGAATTACAGAAAGTATAATTATAATTTTTTTCATAAGTGTGTTTATTATTGATTTCTAAATGATTATTCAACTTTTTTCTTTATAGTTAAACTTGTAATATAGAATTAATGGCTTAAATATTTGCCTTTATGCGAGGAGAGATGGCCGAGAGGCTGAAGGCGGCGGTTTGCTAAACCGTTATACGATTGAAAAGTCGTATCGAGGGTTCGAATCCCTCTCTCTCCGCCAAAAATATGAATGATAACTTGAATATAAGTGAAATAGTTTCTAAATCTTTTTCTTACATATTTAAAGATATTAAAAAAATATTTAGAGAAAGTTTTTTTACAGTTTTGTTTCTTACAATAATTTTTAATGGATTATATTTTTTAGTTCTAGGAAATATCGCAACTAAATTTACATTTTTTATTATCTTTGCTCTTATGGGGTTAGTTATTAGTACGATTGGATATAAAGTACATAGAGATATTTTGTTAAATCAAACTGTATTTAATCCTTTATTTAAAATGTTCGATTTTACAAATATTAGGTATTTATTTTATAGTACTTTAATTTCTTCTTTGGCTTTAAGTCCTGTTTTTTTAAAATACTATTTAGATCGTAATGGAATTAGCACTTTGTTTGGAGCTGACAGTAGATATGTTGTATTATTATTAATTCCAACTATTTACTTAGCTTTTAAATTAATTTTAATTTTACCAAAAATATCTTTAAATAAATCAATTAGTATTTTTTCTGGTAAAGAATTTAACGATTTTTCTGGAAAATTACTTGCAATATTTCTGATTATTACTTTGGCTTTTATTCTGCCTACTTATTTAATTTTTGCTTTACAGGTATATTTTTTAGAAAATTCACAAGAAATTTATAAATTTTTAAAACCTTTTTTTGATTTTATATCTTTTTTTGTTTCTTATTTAAATTATACTGCAGTTTTTGCAGCACTATCTTATTCTTATAAAGTTATAAAAAGATAGTTACCGATATAAAATTTTTTCAATTTTATTGGTAGCATTGTTAGGGTCATTTAAATATTCATAGACGTTAATATTTTCACTGACTCTTTGAACGTAATTTCTTGTTTCTTGGAACGGTATAAGTTCAATAAAATCAATTGCATCAATTTGTTTTTTTCTTGGATCTCCGTATTTTTTAATCCATTTTTCAACACGATGAGGACCCGCATTATAAGCTGCAAACGATAGATAGTGAGAGCCAAATACTTCATCAAGATCTGAAATATAATATGAGCCAAGTGCTAAGTTGTAATCTTTGTCCTTTGTTAATTTTTCTCTAGAAAAATCAATATTAGTTACTTTACTCAACAGTCTTGCAGTTGCTGGCATAATCTGCATTAAGCCTTTTGCTCCAACTTTGGAGTTTGCGGATGTATCAAACTCACTTTCTTGTCGTATTAAAGCTAAAATAACCGAACTATCTAATATCTTTTGTTTTTTAACCTGTTTTGGAACTTCTATTATTGGATAACTTATTTCTAAAAAATTTAAATTTTTATAAGAAGCATTCTTCGCAATTTGGATAGCAAAATCTAATCTTTCAATTTCTTGCGCCAATAAACCTGCCATTGAAATTTCTTCATTGGTTCTATTTTGTTCAACATCACCAAGATGTCTCAATATATCTTTTGAATACCTAGTTCTATTTAACTCCTTCAATATAATAACTGCCTTTGCTTGAGGATTATTTTTTTTGAATTCTTCATATTTATCTTCATTAAATTTAAAACTATTACTTATTGAAAATTTTTTTTCGTTTAATTCTATATGAGAAAGCTGACCGTAAAATGTTGCTCCATATTGAGAACCCGTTCTAAACCAGGTGTTTGCCTGAGTTGTTTGACCTAATTTTTTATATGTTCTTCCAATCCAATAAGCTGCTCGTGCTTTAGAAATTGGATAAGTCACTGCTGCATTCATTTTTAAAAAATGATTAAGAGCTACATCTGTTTGATTAATAAAACTTAAAGAAATCCAACCAAGATGCCATTCAATTTCAGCATAATCTGCACCTTCATTTAATCTGTGATCTTTTAAAATATCGTAAGCTATTTTATATTCTTTGTCTGAAATCTTATCTCTTGCAACTGACAATCTTTCTTTAGCTAGATATTGATTTCTCATCAAAGTGTCTGATGCACTTTGATTCATTAATGTTAATGCCTCGTCAAATCTTGATTTCTTTCTACGCCATTTAATTCTGTCATAAATTAAACCAGGGTCTTCTTTTAAATTTTGAGGTATTTGAGAAATTAAGTTGTCAGCCGATCCCTTGGTAAATAAGGCAGCTCTAGCATTATATAATTTTTGATAATCAGGATTTAAATATTCTATAGTATCTTTTAGGTCTTTATACTTTGCTTCATATGCAAAATAATCGGCTCTTAAAACATAGTCCTGATGTGTTAAAAACTTTTTAAATATTTTAGAAAAGTATTTTAGATCATTTTTACTTAATTCAGCATCTTTAAAACCATCTTTAACTAAGTTTCTAGATTTTTCGGTTTGGTTGTTTTCTAAAAATGCCTCCGCTAATCTCAACTTTCCAAAACCACTCAAAGGTGGATTGTTGCTGAAATATTCTATAATTGAAGGAGGTGAATTATTATCAAAGTTAATTTTATGTTCTGCTAAATATTTTATACGATTTATTCTTGGCCAATCTTTATGGTTTTTTATAAATGTAAAATATTCATTAAAACTTGCTCCGCTTTGAGGCTCGATTAAATACATCCAATTTACAAGTGTATATATTGTCTTGTCCTGTACTTTTTGAGCATCTGATATCGCCAGTCTCCATTGTTTTCTATCAACGTAATCAAAAACAACTTTTGTTATTTCAAAATCTTTATCACTAAGAGTTTTCGTTGCTAAAGCGCCCTTAGGTTCAGGAGTAAAATTTTTAAAATCATTAGGTTTTATCTTGGGAACGACTTCTTTAGGTCCTTCATTTTTTTCAACATCTTTTTTTTTAACTTCTTTTGTTTCTTTAGTATTAATTATTTCTTGTTTTTTTTCAGGAATTTTTTTTTCTTTAATTTCTTTTTCTTTTACTTCTTTTTCTTTAACTGTCTTAACCTCTTTTTTTATTACTTCTTTTTTTTGTTCTTTTTCTTCCTGTGTTATAATTTCTTCTTTAGGTTTTAAAATTGGTTGTTCTTTTTTTGTATTTTTTGTTAAATTATCTAAAAACTTTGAGGTTTTTGAGGAATAAGCAGAGCTGTCTATAAATTTTTCAGGTTTTAATTTTGGAGGTATATTTTTTGCGTATGAAGAAAAAGTCGTAACGGATAGCAAAAATAAATTAATAACTACAACAAATTTAAAGTTCATTTAATTTTATTATTTAAAAAAACAGTGTATTATAAAAAAGCTTTTTTATAGATATTTACATAATGTTTAAAGGATCATTTACCGCTCTAATTACACCGTTTAAAAACAGTCGATTAGATAGAAACGCTTACGTCAAACTAATTCATCATCAGATTGATAATGGAACAAATGGATTAGTGCCGGGCGGTACTACAGGAGAATCCCCAACCTTAAGTCACGCTGAGCATAGAGAAATAATTAAAATTTGTGTACGTGAATCTAAAGATAGAGTTCCAATTATGGCTGGAACAGGATCAAATTCAACAGAAGAAGCAATTCACTTAACAAGATTTGCAGAAAAAGCAGGAGCAAAGGCAGCATTAATTGTAACCCCTTATTATAACAAACCAACCCAAGAGGGTTTGTATCAACATTATAAAGCAATCAATAATAAATGTGGAATACCAATTTTTATTTATAATATTCCAGGTCGTTCAGTGATTGATATGAGCGTTGAGACAATGTCTCGTTTATTTGAGCTTAAAAATATCGCAGGGGTCAAAGATGCGACTGGGGATTTAAATAGAGTCGTCCAACAAAGAAAAAAATTAGGAAAAGATTTTATTCAATTTACGGGAGAAGATTTAAATGCGTTTGAATTTAAATTAAGAGGTGGAGTGGGCTGTATATCTGTTACAGCAAATGTTGCTCCTAGACTTTGTTCTGAAATGCAAACCTTATTAGATTATCACACAGATAAACTTATTTTTAAGAGAGCAAAGGAAATTAATAAATTATTGAAACCTTTGCATGATTTGATGTTCATTGAAACAAATCCAGCTCCAGTTAAATATGCCGTTAGTTTATTAAAATTATGCTCAAAAGATTTACGTTTACCAATGGTTACAGTTGCTAAAAAAAATCAAATTAGAATTAAGAATATATTAAAAAAACTTTCATTAATTTAATTAATGAAAAAAGATGAAGGCAATTATCAGGTAGTTGCAAATAATAGAAAAGCTAGTTTTAATTATTTTCTTTTAGAATTAATTGAAGCTGGAATTGTTTTATTAGGCTCTGAAGTAAAATCTTTACGTTTGGGAAAAGGTAATATCGCAGAATCATATGCTGCAGACTCAGGAGGAGAACTGTTCTTGCAAAATTCTTATATTCCTGAATATAACCAATCATCTTATAACAATCACGACCCAAGAAGACTCAGAAAGTTATTATTAAGCAAAAAACAAATTAACAAGATTATCGGAAAGATTAATCAAGAGGGGTTAACAGTCGTTCCTGTTAGGATGTATTTTAATCATAAAGGAATAGCAAAAGTTCAAATTGCCATTGCAAAAGGTAAGAAACAACATGACAAACGTCACACCAAAAAAGCTAGAGATTGGGAAAGAGAAAAATCAAGAGTTTTCAGAAAAAGTTAATTATGATTCTTCTTTCCCTTGGTTCTAATCTTCCATCTAAGTTTGGGGATAGTAAAAAAACTTTATTAAAATGTTATGAGTTTTTTAATAATAACGATATCAAAACATTAAAAAAATCTAGTTTTTATGAGAGTATTGCTATTCCAAATAAATCTGACCCAAAATTTATTAATAGCGTTATATCTATTGAGACAAAATTTTCACCCGAAGAGCTAATTAAATATATTCTTAATGTGGAGGAAAATTTTGATCGAAAACGTGCACAAATTAATGCTCCAAGGACATGCGATATAGATATTGTAGATTTTAACGGCAAAGTAATAAATATTTTTAATAAAAATATTTCATTAGAAATACCTCATCCACGTTTAGAGCAAAGAAGTTTTGTTTTATATCCAATTAGAGAAATTGATAAAAATTGGAAAAGTCCTTTATCAGGAAAAAATATTGATCAATTGATTGAAAATTTAGACATCGAAACTAAGAAGAACATTACAATTATATAAAATTTTGCTATATTTTTGTTTATGCTTAATCAGCAAGAATTCTTAGATAAAGTTAAGGTTTATAATAATTACATAGACGAGAACGTTGTAAAAAAAGCCTATAATTTTGCATTTGATGTTCATAAAAATCAAAAAAGACTTTCAGGAGATCCTTATATAACGCATCCAATTGCAGTTGCTTCTATTTTGTGTGACTTAAAAGTGGATACGGCCACAATTACCACTGCTTTACTACATGATACGATTGAAGATACAGAAGCAACCTATAGTGAAGTAAATAAATTATTTGGAAAAGAAATAGCTGATCTTGTTGAAGGCGTTACAAAGATTTCAAGATTAGAAGATAAGTCAAAAGAATATTCTGTTGCTGAAAATTTTAGAAAATTAATATTAGCTACATCTAAAGATATTAGAGTTTTATTAGTTAAGCTTGCAGACAGACTTCATAACATGCGCACTATTAATAATATTACTAATCCCGATAAAAAATTAAGAATAGCAAAAGAAACTATGGAAATTTATTCACCATTAGCAGAACGAATGGGGATGCATAATTTTCGTGATGAACTTGAAGATTTAGCTTTTAATGTTTTAAATCCAGAAGCTAGAAAATTAATTACTGATCGTTTAATTCTTAACAAAGAAATTCTAGGAGTTACTTTTTCAGATATTTCTAAAAAAATTTTAAAATTATTAGAAGAAAAAGATATTAAAGCTAAGGTTACAGGTAGAGAAAAAACACCGTTTTCTATTTGGAGAAAGATACAAGGCAAGAGAATTTCTTTAGAGCAAATTACAGATATTGTTGGTTTTAGAATCATTCTCGATAGTGTGGATACGTGCTATCGCACTCTTGGAATTTTTCATACTGAATGGTCAATGGTTCCTGGAAGATTTAAAGATTATATTTCTGTACCAAAATCTAATAATTATAAATCAATTCACACTTCGGTAATTGGCCCCAAAAGACAAAAAATAGAGATACAAATTAGAACCCATGAAATGCATGAATTTGCAGAAAGAGGAGTGGCTGCACATTGGAATTATAAATCTAATGAAAAAGTAAGCCATAATACTCTCAAAGATTATAATTGGTTAAAAGATTTGGTTGAGATGTTAGAAAGTGGTGAAAATCCAGAACATTTTTTTGAATATACAAAACTTCAGTTATTTCAGGACCAGGTTTTTTGTTTTACACCAAAGGGCGCCCTTATTCGTCTACCTGCGAATGCAACACCTATAGATTTTGCTTATGCCGTGCACACTGAAATTGGAGATAAATGTATTGGTTGTAAAATTAATGGAAAAGAATCCCCATTACAAAGCATTCTTCAAAATGGTGATGAAGTTCAAATTACTACATCTTCAAAACCATCACCTTCGATGTACTGGTCAGCAATTGCAAAAACAGGAAAAGCTAGAGCAGCCGTTAGAAGATATTGGAATTTAAGAAAGACAGAAAAAAAATATGATGAAAAGACTTATGATACTAGTTTATGGGTTCTTTTAAGTCACAAAGCAGGGACTTTGGGAGAAGTTTGTACATTGATAGGAAAACATAAGTGTAACATTTCAAATGTAGAGTTAGTGGATAAAAAAGATGATTTTATAAGTTTTATTTTTGATTTAGAGATTAAAAACTTAAAAGACTTTACTAATTTAGTTTCTGAAATCAAACAACAGGGAATAAATTTTAAAATTATAAGAAATAGAAAAGCAAATGTTGACAGAAAAAAAAACTAAAGAAATTTTTGTAAAAACTAAAGCGCTATTACAGGGGCATTTTATTTTATCATCAGGCCTGCGTAGTGAACAATACTTACAATGTGCAAAATTATTAATGCATCCAAAGCAATCAGAATTAATTTGTAAATCACTTGCCCAAAAAATAAAAAAAGTTTTTAAAAAAATAGATTTAGTTGTAGCACCAGCCATGGGCGGAATTATTGTTGGATATGAAGTTGCCAGACATTTAAAAGTACCTTCAATTTTTACAGAAAGAGTTTCTGGAGAATTTCAATTAAGACGTGGTTTTGAAATTAAGGCAGGAGCAAAAGTATTAATTGTGGAAGATGTCATTACAACAGGTAAATCCAGCATGGAATGCGCTAAAGTAATAAAAAAACACAAAGGACATGTCGTAGGATTTGCATGCATCGTAGATCGTTCAAATAACAAAAGTTCGATTAATTTAAAAATTGTTTCACAAATTACTTTTAATATTCCAACTTATCGTGAAGATGAAATTCCAGATAAATTAAAATCTATTCAAGCAATAAAGCCAGGTAGTAGAAATTTAGGCTAAATGAGAAAAAGAATTAGATTAGGCTTTAATATTGATCATGTAGCCACAGTAAGAAATGCCAGAGGAGATGATTATCCATCACCTCTAAAAGCTGCAATTATAGCTCAAAATAATGGGGCAGATTCAATAACAGTTCATCTAAGAGAAGATCGAAGACATATTCGAGATCACGATTTAATTGAGCTCAAAAAAAAAATTAGAATTCCTATAAATTTAGAAATGGCATTAACTCCTGAGATGCTTAAAATTGCGTTAAAACTTAAACCCAAATACGCATGCATTGTTCCAGAAAAAAGAAAGGAAGTAACAACAGAAGGTGGTTTAAACTTAAATTACAAAACAAGTTATTTAAAAAAAGTTATTTACTTATTAAAAAATAAAAATATTGAGGTTTCGTTATTTATAGAACCAGATTTAAAAACCGTTCATTTAGCTAAAAAATTAGGCTCAGATAATATTGAGTTGCATACCGGAAAATATTGTAGATTTTTTAGAGAGAAAAATAATTTAGGTATTAAAAAAGAATTTTTAAAAATTAAAAATTCTGCAAAACTTGGGAAAACTTTAAGTTTGGGAGTGCATGCTGGACACGGTTTGAATTATCAAACATCTAAAAAAATATCACAGATTGATGAAATTTCAGAATTGAATATTGGTCATTTTTTTATATCAGAGTCGATATTTTTTGGTATAGCTAATGTCCTTAAAAAGTTT
>JABHUX010000067.1 GCA_018658635.1 Alphaproteobacteria bacterium | reverse complement strand
TATATATTTTTCTTTCAGCTTTCTTTGTAACTCTTGGTTATTATTTTTCAGTTTTGACAATCAAAACAGCAAATATTTCAACTACCTCTCCGTTCGGTTACACCATAATAATCTTTGGTATTATTTTAGGTTACTTTATATTTAATGAAATCCCTTCTTTAAATATGATTCTTGGTTCGTTAATCATTATGGGTAGTGGTATATTTATTATTTTAAGACAAAAAAAAGTTGGAATAATTAAATAATGGAAACACTAAATACGCTTGTTGATTTACTAAAATCAAAAGCAAAAAAAACTACTGAAGATGATGATTTGTTAGAATTTGAGAAAGGGAAATATTTTTTTGGCGTTGTTAAAAATGGTAACAAATATGAAGGAATTACTATTAGCAGAAAATTTGAAGCAAAATATTCAAAAAGAGTTGGCTTTAAGATTATAGATACCATTGATGAATCTTCTGAAAAAAATCATGCAAGAATTATGCGATATTTGGAGGATTAAATTAAAATATATTTAGTTATTTTCTCCTTAAGTAATAAATGTGATAAAAATTATTTTAAATTAAATAAAAAATATGCCATCATTTGATGTTGTAAGCAGAATTAACTATCAAGAATTTGATAATGCACTTGCTAATTGTTTAAGAGAAATTGCAACTCGTTATGACTTTAAAGGTCTTAATATTTCAATTGAAAGAAAAGATAAAACAATCACAACTCTTGCGCCTGATAATTTAAAACTTAAACAAGTAAATGAATTGCTACAAACACACCTTATTAGACGTAAAGTTGATTCAAGAGTGATTAAAATAAAAAATTCAGAAACTGCAACCGGGGGAACGATTAGGCAAATTAGTGAATTAAAAGAAGGAATTGATCAGGAGAGTGCTAAAAAAATTATTGCACAAATTAAAAGTTTAAAACTTAAAATCCAAGTAAAAATTCAGGGTGAAGAATTGCGAGCAGATGGAAAAAAGAGAGATGATTTGCAAGAAGCAATTGCTGCTATCAGAACCATTGATATTGGTCAGCCAATGGAATTTGTAAATTTTAGAGACTAGATCTATTTCTTTTGATTAAAGACTTAATTCTTTTACTAAACTTAGGTTTTTTTTTAAAACTCCGGTCTTTTGAAGATTTTCCGCTATATCTTTTTGTCATTTTGACACAGAGTAATATAATAATTTAGATTATAAAATTTTAAAATGCGATTTATAAATATTCTTTTATTAATATTATCTTTATTTACGTCACAAGCTTCTGCTCAACAAAAAGATGCTAAGGGTCATAGTCATAAAAGTATTGAAGCTAAGAGTCCTTACCCCTCAGTAGATATTAAAGTTATTAAAGATGCAAAGTCTGGTTACAATATTCAATTAATTACCAAAAATTTTAAATTTACCCCTGAAAAAGTTAATAAAGAAAACGTAATGAATGAAGGGCATGCACATATTTATATTAATGGAAATAAAAATAGAGTTTATTCTGAATGGTACCACATAGAAGATGAAAAATTAACTCAGCCAATTAATCAAATTAGAATTATATTAAATGCTAACGACCATTCTGAATACACGGTAAATTCAAGACCGATTGAAGCAATTGGAGCTATCAAAAACGAAAATATTGGTAATTGGTATAATAACAAAAAATAATTATTTACAAGGTAGATTAGATTTTTTCCAACCTTCTCCTGTTGCAGGATTACCTTCAAAACCGTCTGAAATATTAATTAAATTTTTATAACCTTGTTGTTGTAATAATTTGGCAGCAGCCATTGATCTAACTCCTGATCTACAGATAACTAAAATATTATCTTTTTTAGAAACTTTTTTATCAAGAAATTCTTTAACAAAATTTTCATTTTTTTGTCTGCCAGGTCCTAACAAAAGAGAGATAAATAATGTTTTAGAATTTAAAGATTCCGCATCAGGTTTTCCAACGCCATTCCACTCTTCTTCTGTTCTAACATCAAGAACCACAGTATTTGAATTATCATTCAAAAAATCTTTAATTTTTTCTGATGGAATATTAAATATTTCACTCATAAAACTATTTTATATTTCCAAATGATAATGTTTTTAATTCTAAATATTCTTCCATTCCATATTTTGCGCCTTCTCTCCCAATCCCTGATTGTTTAATTCCTCCAAAAGGCATGTAAGCGCTTGCAAAAATTCCAGTATTAATTCCAATCATTCCTGCCTCAATAGCCTCTGCTACTCTCCAAATTCTTGCAATATCTTTTGAAAAAAAATACGCAGCAAGTCCAAACTCAGTATTATTTGCAAGATCAATGACTTCTTGCTCAGTTTTAAATTTGAAAAACGGTGCTACAGGGCCAAACGTTTCCTCATTTGCAAGTTTCATGCTGTCATTAACATTTGCAAGTACAGTTGCTTCATAAAATCTTCCACCAAGAGCGTGACGCTTGCCTCCAAGTTCAATGGTTGCTCCTTTTGCAACTGCATCTTTTATATGTTCTTCCACTTTTGCAATCGCCGCATCATCAATTAACGGGCCTAGTTGGGTTTCTTCTTTTAAACCATCTCCCATTTTTAATTTTTTTATAACTTCAACAACTTTCTTGATAAAATTATCGTAAATTTTTTCTTGCACATAAATTCGATTTGGAGAAACACATACTTGTCCTGTGTTTCTAAATTTTCCAAGCATTAATCCTTCAACTGCAGCATCAACATCGCAATCATCAAATACAATAAATGGTGCATTCCCTCCAAGTTCTAAAGAAAGTTTTTTCACCGTATTTGCGCTTTGCTGCATTAAAATTCTTCCAACTGCTGTACTTCCGGTAAATGAAATCTTTCTAACTTTTGGATTTGAAGTAATTTCTCTACCAATCTCTTCAGGCTCACCTGTTATTATATTTATAACTCCCTTTGGAAATCCTGCTTGTTCAGCAAGAACGACAAATGCAATTGCAGTAAGTGGTGTTTGTTCTGCAGGTTTAATTACAAAAGTGCATCCGGCTGCAAGTCCTGGTGCGCATTTTCTAGTAATCATTGCTGCTGGAAAATTCCAAGGCGTAATCGCGGCGCAAACTCCTATAGGTTGCTTAAGAGTTATCATGCGTTTATCTTTTATTGGATCTGGAAGAACGTCCCCGTAAACTCTTTTTGCCTCTTCAGCAAACCACTCTATAAAATTTGCAGCATAAATAATTTCACCTTTTGCCTCACTCAAAGGTTTTCCTTGTTCAGCGGTCATGATCGTTGCTAGATCATCTTGATTATCAATAACCAAATCATACCATTT
>JABHUX010000011.1 GCA_018658635.1 Alphaproteobacteria bacterium | reverse complement strand
TTAACAAAAAATATTTTAGAAGAAAATTTTGAAAGAGTGAGAATTAGAGGAGAGGTTTCTAAAATAAAAGAAAATAAGGGTCATTTGTATTTTTCTTTAAAAGACGAAAATTTTGTACTGAATGCTATTTGTTGGTCAAGCGCAGTGCCGCTTTTGCAAGTCTTTCCAGAAGAGGGAATGGAAGTTGTTGCTGAAGGAAAAATTACAACCTATGCCAAAAGTAGTATCTCAAGTTACCAAATTAAAGTAGAACAAATTGAACTTCAAGGCGAGGGAGCACTCCTAAAATTAATTGAACAAAGAAAAAAAAAATTACAAGCTGAAGGATATTTTAACGAAGAACACAAAAAACCTATCCCATTTATTCCTGATAAAATTGGAATAATTACTTCTCCAACAGGCGCTGTAATAATGGATATTATTAATAGAGTGAAAGATAGATATCCAACCAATCTTTTGATTTATCCAATTTCTGTGCAAGGAAATAAATCAGCAGGAGAAATTATTGAAGGAATAGAATTTTTTAACAAAAAAATTAATGTTGATACAATAATAATAGCTAGGGGAGGTGGAGGAGTGGAAGATTTAATATCATTCAATGATGAGAAGGTAGTGAAAGCCGCATTTGCAAGCAAAATACCAATTATCTCTGCAATTGGTCATGAAACTGATTTTACTTTACTGGATTTTGTTGCGGATTATAGAGCATCAACACCAACAGCCGCTGCAGAAAAAGCTGTTCCAGAAAAAAATAATTTAATTGAAAAAATTTTTGCGTTACAAAAACAATTAATTTCTTGTTTTAATTTATTTTTGAAGGAAAAAGATAAAAATATTTATCAATTAGTAAAATCATTAAATATTAATAATTTAAAAAATCTTATTAGAGAAAAAAAAGATAAAATTAAAACCTTTGATAAATCTCTTATTATTTTATTAAAAAATAAATTTAAATATTTTCAATTAAATTTAACCAGTATTTTTTCTAGATTAAATAGTTTAGATACTAATAGAATTCTAAAAAGAGGTTTTTCAATTGTCAGAGATTTAAATAATAATATTATTTATAAGAAAGATCATGCTAACAAAAATAATGATATCATAATTGAGTTATCAAATGGAAAAATTAAAGCTAAAATTAGTTAAAAATATTTTTCATGAAAGAAGCAAAATTAAAATTTAAATCTGGAAATTTTGAAATTATTAATCCAGGCGATTATGTACTTTGTAAAGTTTCTGGAAAGAAAATAGATTTATCGGAATTAAAATATTGGAACGTTGAATTGCAAGAAGCTTATTATTCTTATGTTGAAGCCACAGAAAGATTTAAACAATTGAATAAAAAATAAATGCGTTTTTTAATTATATTATTTTTATTATTCCAATCAAACTTAGTAAATGCTTTTGAATTAAATGGAGAAATTACCCAAGGAGCACTTATTATTGGTAAAGAACAGACAGATAAAACAATATATATTAACAAGCAAAAAATAAAATTATCTAAAAACGGTATTTTTGTTTTTGGCATTAATTACAATCAAACAGGAAATGTTGTTATTGAGTCCGTTGATAAGAACAATCAAGTAATTTCTAAAACTTACGAAATAAAGAAAAGACAATATAAAATTCAAAAAATAGATGGTCTTCATGAAAAAATGGTAACGCCAGATCAAGAGTCGTTAGAAATAATAAAAAAAGAGAATAATTTAATTAAAAATGCTCAATCAATTAATTCAGATTTTGAATTTTTCTCGTCTGGCTTTAATAAGCCTATTGAGGGTGTAATTTCAGGAGTTTATGGTAGTCAAAGAATATTGAATGGCAAGCTCCGTTCACCACATTTAGGGATTGATTTTGCAGCAACTAAAGGAACAGAAGTTAAATCACCAGCAGATGGCCATGTAACTCTTGCTGAAAATGGTTTTTACTTTACAGGAGGAAGTATAATTTTAGACCACGGACACGGAGTTTCGACAATCTATGCTCATTTAGATGAAATTTTAGTAAAAAAAAACGAATTAATTAAAAAAGGGCAAGTAATAGGAAAAGTCGGTTCAACAGGTAGAGCTACTGGACCACACTTACATTTTGGTGTGAATTGGTTTGATGTTAAAATTGATCCGGAATTAATTATTAAATAATATTTTTATTTCCATCTATTGTGTGACCACAGCCAGTGAGGTGGATCTCTTTTTATAAATTCCTCAATTTTTTTATTCATGATTTTTGTAATATTAAAAATATCTTTATCATAATCATTAGTTTTGATTATTATCAAAGGATCTTCAATAAAAAATTCAAAATTAGTTTTTTCTATTCTTTTTAAAAACACCGGAACAAGCAATGCATCATATTTAATAGCAAATTGAGCAGGCGTTGTAGTTGTTGTAGCCAGCTGATTAAAAAATGGTACACGAATACTGGATGATAATCTTTGATCAATCATTAATGCTAAAGGATTGTTAGCAGAAATATGTTTAATTAATTTTTTAGTTCCATTGGAACCTTTTTCTATTTGAATTGGGCAAATATATTTTTTTCTAATAAATTCCATAATTGGATTTAAAAAAATATTATTGAGTGGTCTATAAATAGCACCAATATTAAATCCTAATTCTTGCAAACATTTTGCCATCAATTCAAAATTTGCAAAATGACCAGAAAAGAAAACTAAAGGTTTATTATTTTTTTTTAATATTTCAATATTGTTTTTATTAGCAAAAACTATTTTTTTCTTTCTTTCATCAGTTATACTGAATTTGCTTATATGGATATATTCTCCAAAAATTCTTCCTATATTTTTCCACATACGGTCAATCATTTCATTGATTGACTTTTCATTAAGATCCGGAAATGCTATCAAAATATTTTTTTTTGCTATCGTCTTTTTTCTAAATAAAGGGCCAAAGTATTTTCCTATTATTTCTCCTAAGTCAGATGACAATTTAAGACCAATAATTTTAAATATTAAAAAAAAAATTATTACTAAGACAAATTCAAAAAAATATTTGATAATCTTCATTAAAATAATTTTCTGAGTTCTTTTTCTAAAGATTCTTTTTCAATTAATAGAGTATTCAATTTGGTATAATAAATTTTTTCTTTAATTTGATTGTTAATTCTTACGTAATCTTTTTCAGTCGTTATTAAATTGCATTTATTATTTACAGCTTCTTCAGATAATTTTTTATAATTTTTTTCAGTAAATTGAAAATGATCTGGATAAATAATTTGTTTTATGATTTTTACGTTATGATTTAGTAAAGTATCAAAAAAACTATATGGATTGCCAATTCCAGTAAATGCTATAAAATTTTTATTCTTTAAGGTTTCTATATTTTCAATCTTATTTTCAGCGTAAATAATCTCAATATTCGAGTTTATTATTTTTATTTCTTTTTCGATTATTTGATTTTTTTCTCCTTTAATAATTACGAAATTAGCTTTTTTTATTGATACTAATGGCTCCCTAAGAGGCCCAGAAGGTACTAAATTATTATTTCCAACCCAATTTTTTGAGTCAAAGCATAGAATATTTATATTTTTAAATATTAGATGATCTTGAAATCCATCATCTAGAATAATTGCTTCGTACCCTAATTTTATAATAGTATTTATAGCCTCAGCTCTATTATTTGAAATATATACATGTCCAAATTTATTTAATAGTAATGCTTCATCACCTGTATCCTCAGTGTTTTGATTTGTTATGTTTAATTCATTTAAAAAAATATCTTTCTTACTTTTTCTTCCATATCCTTTTGTTAAAAAACAGACTTTTTTATATTTATTTAAAATTTTAATTATCTCTATAGCAGCAGATGTTTTGCCAGTACCACCAATATAAATATTTCCTACACAGATTATAGGAATATTAAATTTTTGCGTGATAGTAATTTTTTTCTTTATTATGCTAATAAGATAATAAATAATTGATAATGGATATAATAATATAGATAAAAAAGAATTATTTTTTTTATCCCAAAATTTTGGTTTAATGAAATACATCTTATTAATTAACTATATATTGATCTAATTTTTTAATTGTTGATAATAAAATTTCATCGCCCATTTTGATTAGTTTTTCTTTAATATTTTTATTTGGATAATTATTAAATTTGTCTTTTAGCTGATCAATTAATTCTTCTTCAGAATTAATGTGAAAAGCAATATTCTCTTTATTTAAAAGATTATATATTTCACTAAAGTTATGTACGTGTGGTCCATGAAAAATTAAAGCATTGTTATAAGCAACTTCAATTGGATTTTGCCCTCCATGTTTAACTAAAGATCCACCAATAAAAACATACTTTGATGATTTAAGAATTTTTTTAGTATTTCCATATGAATTAATTATTAAAATATCGGTCTTATTTTCTAGATTATCAATAGTTTCTGCAATTAAAAAATTTAGATTAAAGTTTATAATTAGTTTTTGTATTTCAGGAATTCTATTTATGTGCCTTGGTATAATGATTGTTAATAGGTTAGGGTATTCTGATTTCAAAGATGCATGTATTCTTATACATACCTCTTCTTCTGTAGAATGAGTGCTTAGAGCTATAAATATTAATCTTTTTTGTAAATTTAAATTTTCTTCTTTATTTTCAAAATCTTCTGATACGACAAATTTAAGATTACCTAATATTTTGATATTATTAGTGCCAAAATAATTAAAATAATCAACGCTTTCATTGCTTTGACATAGAATTATATCAAAACAATTTAGTATTTTATTCATACTGTTTTTTATTAATTTCCATTTAATAAATGATTTATTAGAGATTCTTGCGTTAACTAGGATTATTGGAATATTGTTATTTTTTGCGTAAAAAATCTGGTTTGGCCATATTTCAGACTCAGTAAAAAAAATAATATTAGGTTTCCATTTTTTAAAAAACTTTTTAATAATTTGCGGACTATCAATAGGAGCGTATTGATGGATGATATTCTTAGTATTATGATATTTTTTTTGAAAAACTTCATTTGAGCCCAAGGTAGAAGTTGTAACTAAAATCTGGTTTTTTTTTAAATAGTGATCAATTATCGGAAATATGCTTTTTAATTCTCCAATACTTGAGCAATGAAACCACATTAAATAACCATCATTTCTGACTTTTAGAGAGACTCCTAATTTTTCTTGATAGCGTAATGGACACTCTTTTTTTTTTAAAATTCTAAAATAAAGGTAAGGATATAATACATAATAGAAGACCGTTGTTATTAAATAATAAGCAATCCTCATTAATTTATAATTTGTTTTTCATATAAATTTTTGTATATCGAAGAATTTTTTACTAGAAATTGATGACTGCCTTCGTCAACTATTTGACCGTCATCAAAAACTAAAATTTTATCGCAGTTCGTGATCGTTGATAGTCTATGAGCAATTATAATTGTTGTTTTATTTTTAGTTAAATTTTCAATAGCTTTTTGGATAACCGCTTCAGACTCAGAATCTAAAGACGACGTGGCCTCATCTAATAATATTATTGGGGAATCTTTTAATATTGCTCTTGCTATTGATAATCTTTGTTTTTGTCCTCCTGATAATTTTATTCCATTTTCTCCGATAATAGTTTCATATTTGTTTGGAAGTTTTTCTATAAAATCTTGAGCAGCTGCAAATTTACATGCGTCTATTATTTCATCATCAGATGCTGATGCATTTCCGTATAATATATTCGATCTAATAGTGTCATCAAAAAGTATTACATCTTGACTAACTATTGAGATTTCTTTTCTTAAAGAATTTAAATTTATATTATTTATATTTTGATTATCAATAAGAATTGTACCGTGTTTTAAATTAAAGAATCTTGGAATTAAATTTAAAAATGTAGTTTTACCAGACCCGCTTATACCAACTAAACCAACTTTTTTTCCACCTTCTATTTTTGCAGATAAATTCTTTAAAGCATGTGTTCCATCTGGATATGTAAAGCTGATATTTTTAAACTCTAATGTTGCATTTTTTAATTTTAAAGAAGGAGCATTTTCATCATTGAAAATTTCATTTTTTTGATCAATTATTTCATATATTCGTTGGGCAGCTGTAATACCTTCTTGTATACCAACATTAATTCCAGCTAATGCTCTAACTGGCTGGTAGGCTAACATTAATGCAGCTAAAAAAGAAACAAACTCTCCAAGGGTTATAGCACCTTGAATACTTCTATAACCTGCAAAAAAAACTACAATCGCAATGGCAACGGCAGAAATTATTTCCATTATTGGACCGGCACCTAATCTTGTTTGTTCAACTTTTCTTATAGCTTTAAATCGTTCATCAATAATCATGCTAATTTTTTTTAATTCATCCTCTTCTTTTTGATAGATTTTTATTAACCAGGATCCTTTGATTATTTCACTCAAAAATTTCATAAATTTATCTGAAGCTTCTAGACTTACATGGACTTTTTTTCCCATTTTTTTTCCAATATTTTTTGAAGAAATAGCAGCAATAGGTATCATTATCATAGCTAGTAAACTTAGTTGCCAGTCGTGGTAAAACATTAGGCCTAGCAATGCTATCAATGTAAATGTTTCTTTAAATAACGTTACAACCACGCCAGTTAAAATTGTAAATAATATAGTTATATCATTAGTAAAATTAGATAAATATTTTCCTGAATGTTTTTTAGTAATATGAGAAATGTCAGATAGTAAAAATTTTTGAGCCATTAGAGTTTGAATATTTTTAATTATTTTTATTCCAACTTTAATTGTAATAATTCTTGTTCCGTAAATTGAAAAAGCTTTTATTATAAAAGTAAAAACTATTGCTAAAGGGATAAGGTAAAGCATTTGTTTATTTTTATTTTCAAAAATTTCTTTAATAGCAGGATCTAGTAGCCATGCTGTTGCAGCTGTAGAAAGAGAAGTTAAAACAATAAAAACAAAAGTTATACTTAGTTCCGGAATATACTTTTTAACCTGTGTTTTAAAGATTCTGTTTATAAGTTCTAATTTAGTCATTTATTTACCCGCAATACTTACTTTGTTAATTCTAATTGTTGGAGAATTAGTTCTAGATTTAAATTCTAAATCATTAGCTAATAGCATTTCTTTGAACATATCTTTAATATTCCCGGCAACTGTGATTTCACTAATTGGGTAAGTTATCTCTCCATTTTCTATTAAAAATCCGGAGCCTCCTTTGCTAAAGTCACCCGTCACACTATTAAATCCAGAGCCAAATAATTCTGTTATATAAACTCCTTTTTTAATATCTTTTATTAAGTCTGTTTTTGTTAATTTTCCATTTTCAAAATAGCAATTCGTAGTACCACCGCATCTTCCATTAGACTTTTTATTTAACATTTTACTAGAATACGTATCTAAAATGATTTCATTAATTTTGCCTTTTTTTATTAATTCTAATTTTTTACAATCTACACCTTCAGAGTCAAAATTTCTTGATCCCAGACCTTTTTTTATTAACGGATCGTCAATGACATTAATATTTTCTTGAAACAAAATTTCTCCTATATCGCCTTTAATAAAACTTACTTTTCTAGCTAAATTATGTCCAGAAATGGACGATATTAAATGAGACAAGAAACTCGAGGATACTCTTGGTTCAAATACAGCGGGTCCAGTAAAAGAATTTATTTTTTTTGGACTTAATCTACCGCTTGCTCTTTCAGCCGCTATTCTTCCAATATCTTTTGGTTTAGTTAAATCAGAAAAAAATCTTTTTGATGAATATTCATAATCTCTTTCCATATTTTCTTCTTCTTTTGCAACAACATCACAAGAAACACTGAAAATAGATGATTTTCTTCCATTGGAAAAACCATTGGAGTTTTTGAGTATAAAATTTGATTTTGCCTCGGTAAATGAAACTCCATTAGAATTAAATATTTTTTTTTGAGCTAATGCTTCAGCTTCGCATTCAGAGACATAATCTTTTTTAGTCTCATAAGAGATTACTGAATTATCAAATAAATCTAAATTAATATGATCTTTTTCAAGAACACTATTCTCTGGAAGACCACAATATTTATCTTCAGGTGTATTCTTTGCCATTTCAAAACATCTAATAATGGCTTGTTTGATATTATTTTTTGTTAAATTAGAAGTTGAGATGGAAGATTTTTTTTGCCCAATGTAAGCGGTTAGACCAATACTAATATCCTCAGA
Source organism: Alphaproteobacteria bacterium (assembly GCA_018658635.1). GTDB lineage: Bacteria > Pseudomonadota > Alphaproteobacteria > Pelagibacterales > Pelagibacteraceae > Fontibacterium. The sequence continues at coordinate 458 of JABHUX010000011.1, read as the reverse complement.
TCTTGTGACCTCTTCAATTTTTCCATTTCTTTGTAATATATCCTCAGAAATGGAATGAGCCACAATTACCTCAGAATTTGTCGCGCCAATTTTTTTTAATTCATCAATGCAATATTCACCAAGATTATTTAAAAAGGAATTATCTTTAAGCATTATAGATTTCTAAGAAAAATATTAAAAATATTAAGATTCCAAAAGAATTATTGCTATTAAAAACTCTTTGAATTTGATCTCTATTATTAGATTTTGTTTTTTGAATTATTATAACTTGATAAGCTAAATGCAATACTGCAATTGCCAATAGGACGAAGTATACAACAGATCTATTTGTTAAAAAGCCTAAACCAATTAACAAAGTCATTGTTGAGATATAACAAAAAAATAAAAAATTTTTTATGTCATATTCAAATTTAATTGCTGTAGATTTAACTTTTATTTTTAAATCATCGCGCCTGTCT
>JABHUX010000066.1 GCA_018658635.1 Alphaproteobacteria bacterium | reverse complement strand
TAGGCTATAGGCATGTCTAAAGCATAAATATTTAAGCTGATTTGTAATAAATGCATTTGATGCATAGCCATAAATTGTTGTAATAACAAACTTATGCGAGTTACAAAAAAAAGAACCTTTGTTAAAACAGCAATCTACCGTGTGTGGATTTTAGTAACCTCTTATCTTTTTTTAGTTTTAATTGGAAAATCTTGGGGAGATGCTGTTGGTCCTGCACTTGCTTTAAATGTTCTTTATTCAATAGGTTATTACACTTACGATAGAATTTGGCAGAATATTAAGTGGGGAATTGAAAAATAAATTTTATTTTTTAGATTTAGATTTTGTAATCACTATAAAGATAAAAACAGCAATAAACTGAGCAATAATAAAGGGAATTACATCAGCGCTTTGAATACCAACAAAAGTATCTGTTAAACTTCTAGCAATCGTAACTGCTGGATTTGCAAAAAAAGTTGAAGAGGTAAACCAATATCCCGCTGTCACTGTTAATGCCACTAACATTGGAATTTGTTTTTTGTCATTTTTAACTCCAAAATAAATTACGCTTAATAAAATCAAAGTAGAGATAAATTCACTAAAATAATAATTAACTCCAGATCTTGCAGTTGTAGACTCCTGAAATATGGGCAGTGCAAAAATAAAATGACAAAGCATTACTCCAAAGATTGCACCTAAAAATTGGCAGGTAAAATATATAATAAGTTCACCTGTTTTTAATTTTTTATTAGCCCAGTCTACTAAACTCACCACCGGATTAAAATGAGCTCCTGAAATTGGCATTAATGAAGAAATTAAAACATAAAGAGCAGCCCCTGTTGCAATACTGTTGCCAAGTAAAGCAACTGCATTATTGTTCCTTGCAAGGACATCGCCCATAATTCCAGAGCCAGTAATTACTGCTAGTAATAAGGCGGTGCCAATAAATTCAGCTAAATATTTATTTTTATTCATTGTTATAAATTTCTCTCAGTTTAAATTTTAAATTAACAGTGTCCATTGTTTCAACAGGTAATCTTATAAGTTTTTCAATTTTTGGTTTTAAAGTTTTAATTAATTCATCAAATGCTTTACGTTTTTCAACTTTATCGCCAGCTGCAGCTGATGGATCTTTAAATCCCCAATGAACTTGCAAAGGATGACCTGGCCAAATAGGACACATCTCTTTTGCAGCGCTGTCACAAACTGTAATGACTATGTGCATTTTTGGAGCATTGGGTTTTGCAAATTCATCCCAACTTTTAGAGTAAAGTTTTTTAGTGTCATAGCGCATCTCTTCAGCAATCTCTCTTGCGATTGGATTAATATCTGTTTTAGGAGAAGAACCCGCGCTAAACCCTGTAAATTTTCCCTTAGCTAATGTGTTTAATAATACTTCTGCAACAACGGATCTTGCAGAATTATGAGTACAAAGAAATAAAATGTTAATCATTTAAGAAACTATTATAAAATAGTTGTTACAAATATGTTGCATAAATCAATTTAAATTAAAGATTGTAAGTAGTATAACTATAAACACATGGAGCATTTATTAGATAATATTACATTTCTACAAGATAAAATTTTACTACGTGGATATGTATTTGGTGTCATTCACGCAGGCCTAATTGTGATTGGTTACTACACCGGCTGGAGTATTAACCGTTTTCTTAAAATAGCATCGAATGGATATATTGCTGGAATTTTTGGTGCAATTTTTGCACATGTTATTGCAGATTTAATCGCATCTCTAGTTGATCCAGATATTCGCCCCGCAACCCTTGGAATTTTTCTTGGTGGCTTAACACCACTTGTGCTTATTCCAATTCTTGAAAAGTATGTGGTTAAATCTAAACATCACATTGTAGTTGGTGATCATGATGATGTGAAAAAGGATTTAGATCACCATCATTAACTTATTTAACGTTTTTAACTAAGTATCGAACTTCTGGAATTCTGGTATGAGTGTTTTTGCTGCCTAAAATAATTATTGCTCTTTTACCTTTGTCTGTTTCCATCAATAGGGCAATGCAACCGCCTGCAGCTCTAATGTAACCTGTTTTACTAACCAAAAACTTTTGGTGTTTACCAACTAATGGATTGGTATTTTTAAATGATAGATAAGTATTTTTTAATTTAATTTTCATTAAAGAAGTTTGCGAGGATTTAACAATAAGTGGATAATGCTGTGCGGCAAGAACCATTTTAACTAAACTTTTTGAAGTGCTTACGTTATCATCATTAATTCCAGAACCATCGACAAAGGAAGTGTCCTTCATTCCAAGCTTTTTAGCTTTTGCATTCATTGCATCCACACAAGCCTCAGTTCCACCTGGATAATTTTCACATAACAAATCTGCTGAATGATTATTAGATTTAATAAGAGCAAGTTGTAAATGTTGTCGTCTTGTAAATTTTTCTATTCTTTCATTTAAATCTTGATTGGCATCAAGCACAACCATAGCGGTCATTAATTTTGTAATACTTGCAATACTATGAAGGTCATCATGATTAATGCTTTTAATGATTTTGCCATTTCCATCAGCTACTAACCAACTGGTTGCAGTCACGGGTTGTCTTTGTTTAGCATCAGCGGTGGATGCGAAAATAAATAAACAGGCGATAAAAACTATAAGAATTTTATTAACTCTATTAGAGAGTAAATTCATTGGTTAGGGGATTAGTGTGATTTGAGAGAATTTTAAAGCGGGCAAAATTGTTTGCCCGCTTTAGAAATAATATTGATAATTATTAGTTTGTAGCTTTAGAGCCTATTAACTTTAAAGCATCGCGAAGAGCCGCTTCTGATTTGTCATGAGTTTTATCATTGTGAAGTTTTTCACCATCAGCTCTTAATTTTTTTGCTTTTGTAACATCATCCGCTTTTGCTTTTGTTGTTTTAACATCAGCATCAAATTGTGCCATTAATTTTGTACACACTTTTGCATAAACAGTTGTAGTTACTAAAAACATACTTACTATTAATACTAGTATTTTTTTCATTTTATTTATTGTTTAGTTAATAATTAAATTTACAACAATTTTAAAAGAAAGTCTTTGGATTAAATATCTTGATTATTAAGGCATTTTTATATCTATTTTAAACATGATTAAAAAATATTTTATATTTTTAACTTTAATATTTTCAGTTTATTCGTGCACTATTATTTCAGAAAAAGCTGCGCAAAAAGCTGATAAAGAAAATGCTTATCTTTCTACATTCTTAAACAAATCTTCAGCAAATCTAAATTCAACACTTGGTAAGCCTACACAAGTTACTTCTGAGAGTAATTTGATTGTTCATGTTTATGAAGTAAAGGGCACTCTATTTGACTGTCAGAGAAAATTTACCATCGATAATAAAAATATTGTGACAGGTTTCGTTTCCACGTGCTGGGATTGATTAGTTAATTATTTAATTTTTCAAAGCTTTTTTCGTATACTGTAGAGCCATGAAAAGAATTGGCATTTTAACTTCAGGTGGAGATTGCGCAGGTTTAAATGCTGCCATTCGTTCTATTTTTTATCGTGCCAAAAAATATGACATGGAGGTCATTGGAATTAAAGATGGCACGTTAGGACTTATTCAAAGGCCAGTTAATTCCATTGAACTTAATTATGAAACTGTCAGTGGAGCATTATTTAGACAAGGCGGAACTTTTCTCGGCACCACGAATAAAGGAGATCCTTTTCATTTTAAGGATGAGGATGGAAAATATTCGGATTTATCGGATAAAATTATTGAAGGTTATAAGTTATTAAAACTGAATGGTTTGATTGTCATTGGTGGTGATGGCAGCATGAAAATATTTAAAAAGTTAGCAGATAAAGGAAAACTCAATATCGTCGCCATTCCAAAAACTATCGACAATGATGTGGGTGCCACCGAAAATTCTATTGGATTTAATACTGCTGTTGCAGTTGCAACGGAGGCCTTAGATAATTTACAAGCAACCGCAGCCAGCCATCACCGCGCTATGATTTTACAAGTGATGGGCAGAGATGCAGGTCATATTGCGCTCAATACTGGAATTGCAGGAGGCGCTGATGTGATTTTAATTCCAGAACTTCCATACACTATTGATGGAATTATAAAAAAATTAAATGAAATGAAGAAACACAAAATTTATCATTCTCTTATTGTTGTTGCTGAAGCTGTTAAAACAGAAAATGGTGAGATGTATATGGTGAAATATGCAGACGGTGAAAAAAGGTTGGGTGGAATTGGAGATTATATTGCAGAGCAGATTATGGAAAAATCAGATATTGAATGCAGAGTGACAACATTAGGACATGTGCAAAGAGGAGCCAGACCTACTGCTAGTGATAGAATTCTAGCAAGTGCCTTTGGTGTTCATGCTGTTGATTTATTAGCACGAGGTAAATTTAATCGAATGGTTGCTTGGCAGAACAGAGGGGTTGTTGATGTTGCAATTGATGAAGCGGTTAATACTTATAAAGTCGTCGATCAAAATGAAGGGTTAGTCGACACTGCATTTGCCCTTGGAATTTATATAGGAATTACTTAAAGAATTATAAGAAATATATATAATATTTAGACTTAAATAATATACCCTCTTTCATTAATATAGGGGGGGGGCGTTTATGAAAAGTAAAGAAGCACTTACAAGACAGTGCAAATATCTTTTTGATGAATTTCTTACTAATAATAAGAAATATAAAACTCTCGCGCATTTTCGAAGATCGCCAGGCGGTTATCTGGTTATGTTAAAAATTTTTGAAAATTATTTTAGCGATAAAGACATCCATGTTGAAGAATTAATTCGCTTAATTCCTATTACAACTAATTCACGATTAAGTTTATTTTCACTGATTGATATTGCAGTTAAAAAAAATATTTTAATCAAGTCAGGAGATACTGGGGACCATAGAAAAAAATTAGTCACGCCTTCTGAAATTTTTATAAAAGAGTTTAGAGAATGGCTTACTGATCTGGGTCTTATCTAAATAAGTTATTTCTTATCTATCTTTTTTAATAAATCTTGCATCAACTTTACTTCTACTTTTTGTGCATCAATAATTTTTTGTGCAAAGGCTTTAAGTTCTTTATCTTTTGATTTTTTAATTAATTCCTCAGACATCTCAATGGCTCCTTGATGGTGTGGGATCATGCCTTTTAAAAAATCAACATCAATATTTCCTGAAGGTTTAATCATCATATCTTTGTGCATTTTATCCATAGCCTTTTGAAAAGGCATATTACCCTGGTTTTTATGTGCATCATGATGCATTGCTGATAGCGCTAAGCTAGTTGTGAACAATATAATTGAAATACTTAATAAAAATTTTTTCATAAATTAACTTTATACTTTATTTAAAAAATTTAAAGAATAAAGAGACAATAATTGAAATAACGATGCAAGTTACAATGGGAAAATAAAAAGAATATTTTTCACCTTTTACACTAATGTCGCCTGGTAACCTGCCAATGGGGATTTCTTTAGCAAGCGGCCAAAACAATCCAATGATTAATATTAAGACACCAATGATGATCAGTGCTTTTTGCATTAGTTTTTGTCTAATTGATAAAGTCTGATCATGTTCGTCATTTTAGATTTACCAAAGGGTAAACCCGCAGTAATAATGGCATAACCACCCACTTTAGTTAGTTTTTTAGATTTAATAATTTGTTTTGAAATCTTCATCATCTGTCCCCAGTTTTTTGCATCTTTATTGGTAATGGAAGTAACCCCCCACAGTAACGATAGTTGTCTTGAGATATTTATATTTGGTGAGATCGTTATAATTTTGGCAGAAGGTCTTATCGCTGAAATTAATCTTGCAGTATTGCCAGTAACAGAAAATCCAATGATAGCTTCAACTTTAATGTTGTAGGCGATATCTTTAATTGCAAGTGCGATTGCTCTAACGGGTTCGTTATTAATTCTAGTCTTACTCTTAAATAAACTAATATGTTCTTTTTTATATTTTTCAGTCGAGAGAATAGTTTTTTTCATCGCCTGCACAGCTTGAATTGGATATTTTCCAATAGCGGTTTCAGCAGATAACATCACCATATCGGTTCCCTGAAATACCGCAGTACCAATGTCGTTAATTTCAGCACGGGTGGGTTTATTATTTTCAATCATGCTCTCAAGCATTTGTGTTGCAACAATAACGGGTTTACCAAGTTCAGAACATTTTTTAACAATATCTAATTGTACGTGTGGCACTTCATTAGCGCCAATTTCAACGGCAAGATCACCACGTGCAACCATGATGGCATCTGAGGACTGAATAATTTCTTTAATATTTTTAATGGCACTTTTATTTTCAATCTTTGCAATAATACCAACGTCTTGTGGAATTAGTTTTCTTGTTTGTTTGATAATTTTTGAATTCTTTACATAAGAAAGCGCAATCCAATTACAGCTTAATTTTTTTGCAATACTAATATCTCTCTTATCTTTTGCTGTTAGATCATCAAAATCAACCTCAAGTCCTGGAATATGAATACTTTTAAAGTTTTTAATAGTGCAATCGTTTTGACAAATAGTTTGGATTGAATTTTTGCTAAGTTTGCTAACTTTGAATACAAATTTTCCATCATCGATTAAAATTTTATTACTCTTCTTTATTTTTTTAAAGATTTCAGGGTAGGGGAGATGCACTCGACTTTGACTGCCTATTTTTTTATTTAAATCAAAATTGAAAGTATCGCCTCTTTTAATTGACACTTGATTTTGTAAAATCTTACCAATTCTAAGCTTTATTCCTTGCAGATCGGCAACGATGGCAATGGGCTTTGCATTTAATTTTTCACAGTCTCTGATAATTTTTACAACTTTTTCAATCCCACTTAGGTTGTGGCTAAAGTTAATTCTAAAACCATCAACACCTGAGCGGATTAAATTGTTAATAATATTTTTCTTAAATATTGAAGGGCCAAGGGTTGCAAGTATTTTTGCTTTTTTATCCATTAGTTAAATTCATTATAAAATACCATTTTGGCAAATGTTAGTTAATTATGTTATAATCGTTCGTGTTAATAGGCAATTATGTCTCTAACCCAGCCAGAACTAATTCAACTGATTATTTTATTAGTGGTCTTATTTATTATTATTTGGAATCTGCGTGGAAGATTTTAATTAAAAAACTTGTTTTTCAAATATAATGGCAATGCAAATATTTCGTAAACTACAAAAAAGATTTGAAACAACACTGGCTTTCCTGCAATTTTAGCAAGGGTTTTAAATTCTGCCATTTCATTCCAAATAATTAAAAATACCCTAGCGCCAGCAACTAATTGACCATTCACCATTGCGTGCATTCTACGCATTAATTGGTCCTTAGTTTTTTTTGTTTCAATATAGGCTGCAATATTATCATTGATATTAACCCACTCAATCAAAGGATTTTTGATCTTTGTTTTATAATAATTAATTTCACGGTTACAAATGGAGCAAGATTGATTAAAATATATTTTAATATTCTGCATATCTTTTAAAAATTTTAATTTAAAATTAATCTTCTTTGTCGTAGCGTTTATTGTCCCGTAACGTCATCACAGCAGCAATGCCGATAATAAAAAATATACCTGAAAATATAACAACTAAATTTTCTGTCTTAAAAATTTTTAAGAAAACACCTAGTATGGTTGACAGAACTAGAAAAACGGAAACCATAATTTGATAACGAACTATATTTTTATGTTTTTGTTTAATCTCTAAATTGGTCTGCATCTCTGCATTTAAAAAGTCACGAATAGAAAAAAAGTCCGTGAGCACATTATTTTGGTCTACCACCGGCATATGACGAATATTATTATTTTTCATAATACCAATAATATAATTAATATTATCATCTAGTTTTGCACATATAATCTTACGGGTCATAATATCTTTAGCCGTTGTTAAATCAGCATCCATAGCCTCAACAACTAATTTAGAAACAATATCCCGCTCTGAGACAATGCCAATTAATTTATAATCATTATCGACAATAGGAACGGCGCCAATTTTTTTATCTTTTAAAGCTAAAGCAATTTCACTAATAGGAGTTTCTACTCTGAAAGAAAAATTTTCCTTAATATTTTTTATATTTCTAAGGTTTGAAACTTTCATATTTTAATTAATTTTAATTTTATAGGGAATATATTACATATTTGTTAAATTAAAATCATGTCAAAGATTATAACATTAAAGACAGGAAACACGTCTTGGTGGAAAAACATAAAATATCGAAGGGAGGCTGCAACAGATCTTAAAAAATATCGTAAACAAGGATTTAAAATTTTAAAAATTAAAACCTACTGTTTAGATGGTCCTAATAGTCTTGTTTATTCTGATTACCAACTATTTAAACTTTAAAGTTTAAAATTTTACAACTTGTATTAATAAGCTAATAATTATTTTATATTAAATTAATTTCATGAGTAAAATTTTCATAGTTTATGGTCACTACAGTGATCAATCTTTTAATGCAGCCATACGCGATACTTTTATAGAAACTGCAAAACAGCAAGGCCACAGCATTGATTGTGTCGATTTATATAAAGAAGATTTTGACCCTGTATTTCGAGGTGAAGAGCCTGATAAAACAGTTATTGATCACCGCGAGCGGATAAAAAAATCTGATACCATTGTTTTAATTGCTCCCATTTGGAATTTTAGAATGCCAGCAATTCTTGAGGGTTGGATTGATAAAGTATTAGCGCCCCCTTTTGCATTTACTTTTAAAAAGTTGTGGGGGAATTATGGTTATCCCATTGGCAATTTAAAAGATAAAAAAGCGGTTATTTTTTGCACCTATGGTTCTCCGCGTCTTGCAATTACAACTTTCTTTTTAAATCTACCGATCCGAAGATTAAAACGGGGGGTATTTCACATTTGTGGTATTAGAGATATTAAATATAGAAGATATTTTGCAGTTCCTTTTGTAACTGCTGAGGAGCGAGTTGAATTTTTACAAGATGTAAAACAAACTGCCCAAAGTTTATAATTGAAGTACATTGAGTTAAGTTTTAATTAAAATTATGAAAGCTTATATTATCCACGAAAACGATGAGTGGTCTTTGCCTCTAAAAGAGCAATTGCAAAAATTATCTGTGCCCTTTGAAGATTGGCACATGGCAAAAGTTAATTTAAATACCGCCTCGATTCCACCCCATGGAGTTTTTTACAATCGGATGAGTGCCTCTTCTCATTCACGGGGACATCGCTTTGCACCAGAATATACAGCGGTAATTTTAAATTGGTTATCCTTTCATAACAGACGAATTATCAATGGTGAAAACGCTCTTGCTTTAGAAATTAGTAAATCTTTACAATATAAAAAATTAAATGAGCAAAATATTAAAACACCAAAATCTATTTTTTGCTCAGGAAAAGAAAATATCTTAGCTGCTGCAGATCATTTCACTAAGTCTTTCATCACTAAGCACAATAGAGCTGGACGTGGACTTGGGGTGAAATTATTTCAAAATAAAATTGAACTTGAAAAGTATGTGAACGGCGATCAATTTGAAGATTCAATTGATGGTATTACAATTTTACAAGATTATATTGAAGCAGATCCAAAAGTAGTCACTCGTGTTGAATTTATAAACTCTAAATTTTATTATGCAGTTCAAGTGGATGCGAGCGATAGCTTTGAATTATGCCCAGCTGACGCTTGTAATGTTGAAGCACAATTTTGTCCAACCAATCCCGATGGCAATAAATTTATGATTGTTAAAAACTATCAAAACTCACTTATAGAAAAGTATGAAAAATTTTTAAAGGCCAATCATATTGAGATTGCAGGTATTGAATATATGCTTGATAAAAATGGTCAAAGCTTCACCTATGATGTGAATACTAATACGAACTATAACTCCATTGCAGAAAAAAAAGCAGGTCAGTTTGGAATGTTAAAAATTGCGCAATTTTTAAAAGCAGAACTTGAAAAGTTATAAATAATTTATATAAAATTAAGTCATGTAAGAAAAAGATAACAATGTATACAGAAGCAGCGATGATAAAGTGATTGCTGGAGTTTGTTCAGGTATTTCCCATAAATTAAATTTTAGTAAATGGGGTCTTCGTTTTGCATTTATCGTTGGTGCCTGGTTTTTTGGAATTA
>JABHUX010000065.1 GCA_018658635.1 Alphaproteobacteria bacterium | reverse complement strand
CTATTAAAGAATCCTTCTGATGAATGAAAATCTGGCATCCTTGGGTTACAGAATGCCGGCAGAGTGGGAAAAGCAAAGCTCTACATGGTTAGCGTGGCCACATAATAAAAATGACTGGCCTGATAAATTTGAAAATATTCCGTCAACCTTTGCTAAAATAGCTTCAGCCTTATCTAAAGTTCAAAACGTTGATATTTTAATCCAATCAAAAGCTGTTAAAAAAAATATTAAGAGAATTCTAATTAAAGAAAAAACAAACCTTAATAAGGTTAATTTTCATATCATTAAAACAAATAGAGTTTGGACCAGAGATACTGGGCCTATTTTTCTAGTAAACGATCTTTTGAAAAAGAAGATCATGACAAATTTTCATTTCAATGCGTGGGCAAAATATAAAGATTACAATTTTGACAATAATATAAAGCCACAAATAGCAAAAATTAAAAATATAGAATTAATAGATGTAAAAGCAAAAATTAAAAACAAAGTTAAAGATGTTATACTAGAAGGTGGTGCAATTGACGTGAATGGAAAAGGAACTTTAATTGCAACAAAAGAATGTTTGTTAAGCAAAGTTCAAGAAAGAAATCCTGGATTAAGTAGAGAAAAATTAGAAATAATCTTAAGCGAAAGTTTAAATATCAAAAATTTTATATGGCTTAATAAAGGTATTGTCGGCGATGACACTCACGGTCATATCGATGATATCACTAGATTTTTTGATGATGATAAAATCTTTACAGCAATGGAATATCAAAAAAGTGATGAAAATTATTCAGCTTTAAATGAAAATTTAAAAATATTAAAAAGATCTAGAAATCACTCAGGCAAACAAAATACTATCGTAGAAATTCCAATGCCCTCACCTTTAATTATAGATGACACAAGAGTGCCTGCTAGCTACTTAAATTTTTATATAGCAAATAAAATTGTTCTTCTGCCAATATTTGAAGATAAAAATGATGACAAAGCTTTTCAAATTTTAGAAAAGCATTTTAAGGATAGAAAAATTGTTCCAATCAAGTGTCGTGATCTTATTTGGGGATTTGGAGCAATTCATTGTATGACTCAACAAGAGCCAGCTATATAAGCTTTAAATTAATTAAATCCTTTTTTTGCCAAGATATATCGACCGCAGCACCTTTATCTTCTAAATTATAGAAATTAATAATAGCAGACAGTTTTTCTAAAAAAACTTTTGCTATAAAAATACCAAGACCTAACCCTTCTTTATTATTATCGAGGTCTCTTTTGTTAATATAAGGATCACCTAAAAATCCTAATATTTGTTTTGAAAACCCCTCACCATCATCTTCCACTTTTATTCTCAGCTCATTTTCATTAGAGGATAAAAAAATCTCGATTTTATTTGATGAAAATTTTAAAGCATTATCAATAATATTTTTAAGACTGTAAATAATTTCAATTTTTTTCGTAATTAAATAATCTTTTTTATATTCATTTTCATTAATAATTATTCTTTTTTTACTTAAATCTTTAAATGAATCAACAATTTCATGAACGAGAATTTTAAATGAAGCCTTATCAAAAAACTTATCTTCTTTTTCTGAATATGGATTTTTAGATATCTGTTTTAATATCTCACTACATCTTTTAGATTGTGAAATAAGCAAATCTAAATCTTGATTAAATTTTTTATTTGTTCCTATTTCTTTTTTTAATTCTTTAGCGACTAACGATATAGTATTTAGTGGTGTTCCTAATTCATGCGCTGCGGCAGCTGCTAGACCCCCTAAAGATTTTAATTCTTGCTCTCTTAAAAAGATCTGTTGTAAAAAATTAAATGCTTCATTTCTCTGTGCACTTTCTATTGCCAATCTTTGTGAATAGATAGCTAAAAATATTATCGTCGTACACAATGCTAGCACTAATCCTAAAATATAAAACTTTGGAAAAAGATAATTATTTTCGAGTCCAGGCAATTTTAAATAAAAGAATGATAAAAAAATAATTAATACGATTGATAAAAAACCTATCAGAATACTACTTCTTAAATTTAAAAATCCTGCAGCAATTGTAATTGGGGCAACGATTAATATTGAAAAAGGGTTGGTCAACCCACCAGTTAAAAATAGTAATCCGAATAACTGAAATAAATCATAAAGAATGCTAAAAGTGGCTTGTTTATTGGATAATAGATCAGTTTTTTTTGTTCTAATTTGGAGAAAAATATTAAGAAAAGAAGAAAATAAAACTAATAAATAACAGTACCCAATATTAAAATTAAAATTTAAATAGAAATATACAATCGATATTGTTGCAAACTGACCGAAAATTGCAACCCAACGAATGTTGATTAGCGTTAGAAGTTTTATCTTATTATCATTTAGCTCAGGAAGTTTTGCTAAATTCATTAAACTAGATATCTAGATTATTTACATTAATAGCGTTTTTATTAATAAAATCTTTTCTTGGAACAACATCCTCGCCCATTAAAATCTTAAAAATTTCTCTGTCACGATCACCCGGGTTAGTAGTTTCATTATCAACATCATTTCCAGAATAATTTACTTTTAATAATGTATTATTTTCTGGATTTAGGGTTGTTTCCCATAATTCTTCCGGGTTCATTTCTCCTAATCCCTTAAATCGCTGTATAGAGATAGATTTTTTTCCTTCTTCTATTATTCTCTTTAGAAAATCTATTGGAGAATAAATATCAATTTTTTCATTAGTTGAATTGATCATGTGACAATTTTTTCTAAAAATCTTCAACAAATCCCCTAATTGGCTTAATTCTTCCACATGTTTAGTATCTAAAAAATCTAAACTTAATTTCTTTGTAATTGTTTCTTCATAATATTTTTTTTCTAAAATAAATGAATTCTCTTTAAAAGAACCTATCCATAAATTATTTTCAACCTTATTTCCAAATCTATTTAAATATTCTACTGCTGCCTGTATGGCTCCTTCTTTTTTCTTACCGTTAGAATCATCTCTAATTAAAAAGTCTTTTTTATCTTTATAAAAACCCCCAACTATGGACAGAGCCTCAACTAAATCTTTATCAAAATCTTTTCCTAAATTTTTTATTTTTGAATCAAATCTTCTTGAATATTTTACAATCTCATAAAAATTTTCTTCTTTTGCTTTTCCACCCTCTTCTGAGAAAAATTTAATATTATCTTTGGCTGTATCAATAGTGATATCAAAAAGATCTTCGTCATTTTTAATGTAAGATATCTTTTTGCCTACTTTGATTTTATATAACGGTGGCTGTGCTATATAAATTTTTCCATTTTTAATAAGTTCGTTAAATGGTTCATTATTAAAAAAGGTTAATAATAAAGTTCTTATGTGAGATCCGTCGACGTCGGCATCAGTCATAATAATAATTTTTCCGTATCTTAATTTTGAAAGACTAAAATCATCAAATCCAGTACCGATGGCGTTAATTAAAGTTATGATTTCGTTTGAAGAAAGCATCTTTGCATAAACTTTTTTGGCTTCCGTCGGATCTAACTTGCCTGACCCATTATTCTTTGAATCAACATAGGTATTTAAAATCTTTCCTCTTAAGGGTAATACGGCCTGAAATTCCCTATTTCTTGCTTGTTTTGCAGATCCTCCTGCCGAATCCCCCTCGACTATAAACAATTCAGCTTTATCCTTATCCTTTGTCTGACAGTCGGCCAATTTACCTGGCAAACTAGAAATATCTAAAGCGCTTTTTCTTCTAACACTCTCTCTAGCTTTTCTAGCAAGCTCTCTTGCAAGGGCTGCTTGTGAAATTTTATTTACAAGTACTTTTGTGATCTTGTTATTTTGATCGAACCAAACTTCAAGTTTTTCATTAACTAGCCCTTCTACTACTGGACGAACTTCTGATGATACTAATTTTTCTTTGGTTTGAGATGAAAATTTTGGATCCTTAACTTTAACAGAAATTATTGCAGTCAATCCTTCTCTAACATCATCCCCTGTTACTGAAATTTTTTCTTTCTTTAAAATGCTATTATCAACAACATATTTATTTATAGTTCTAGTTAATGCATTTCTAAAACCAACTAAATGAGTACCACCATCTTTTTGTGGGATGTTATTCGTAAAAGTAATAATTTGTTCTTGATAACCGGCGTTCCAAACAAGGGCTACTTCTAATTGAATATCATTCTTGCTTCCTGAAATATATATTGGCTTGGTGAAAATATTTTCACCTGTTTCTGATTTTAGCTTTTCTTTATTTTTATCAAAATCAATTACAAACTCCGCAATACCACCTTCAAATTTATATTCAGATCTTTTTACTTTTTCTTCTCTCTTATCTTCTAAAATAATCTGAATACTTTTGTTAAGGTAAGCTAATTCTTTAATTCTTTTTTTTAAAATATTTATATCAAATACTGTTGACGTGAATATTTTTTTTGAAGGTAAAAAAGTTACTGACGTACCATTTGCTTTTTTTGCATCACCAATTTGTTTTAAAGGTTTTATAGTAACTCCATCTTTAAATTCTACGAGATATTCTTTATTTTTTCTGAAAATATTTAATTTTAAATTTTCAGACAAAGCATTAACAACTGAAACCCCCACTCCATGCAATCCTCCTGAAATTTTATATGAATCGTGATCAAATTTTCCGCCAGAATGTAATTGTGTCATAATTACTTCTGCTGCAGATATTCCTTCTTCTTTATGCATATCAACGGGAATACCTCTGCCGTTATCTTCAACAGTAACACTCTGGTCTTTATTTAATGAAACATAAATTTCATTACAGTGACCCGCTAAAGCTTCATCTATAGAGTTATCAATAACTTCAAAAACCATATGATGTAGACCGGTTCCATCATCAGTGTCACCAATGTACATTCCTGGTCTCTTTCTAACCGCATCTAAGCCTTTTAAAACTTTAATTGAGTCTGCTTCGTATAAATTATTTTCAGGTTTTTTTTGTAAATTTTCAGGCATTTATGAATTTTTTATTGAAGCCTTTTATAACATTTTTTATCCCTAATTAGGACAAGGTAATTGCTATAATTTTACAAAAAGTGCTTTATTTTCAATAGGTTGGAACGGTTGTATGTTAGTTCCTGTGTACCAAGTTTGCATCCCGATTTTTGCAATTTCATCGAAAAAAAGTTCGAGATTTTTACCATCTATATGAGATGCAATTTCATCAAATAAAAGTATCGAATTTATATTTTTAGATTTCATTAACAAAATAAATGCCAAAATTAATGATATTAATATTTTTTTTTGCTCGCCTGTAGAACATAGATCAGAATTTAATTTAGTTTCTTCATTAAAAAATTCAAAAATATCAAATTGTGGACCAACACTATTTCTTTTTATTATTTGATCTATCTCACGTTTTTCAAAATATTTTTTTTCAAAAAATATATAGAATTCTTTTTCATTAATATTCGGATCTAAATCGTAAGAGTTTTTAATATTCAATTTAATCTTTAAGAAGTTATTTAATTTATTTAAAATAACATTATTAACATCTCTAATAAAAGATCTCCTATAAATAAAAATACCCCACAATTCATCTATCATTTTTTTTTCTAAAATATTCATCCATTGTAAATCTTGATTTTCTTTTAATAATTGAATCCTTTCTTCTGAAAGTTTTTTAAAGTTATTTAAATTTTTTCTATAATCTAAATTGTAATTAGAAATAATTTTATCCAAAAATTTTCTTTTAATACTGTCTCCTTCGTGCATAATTTTATCCATTTGTGGAGTTAACCAAATAAAATTTATATCTTTGAAGACTTCAGTTAAGGAAGATTTATTATTATCAATATTTAAATATTTTCTTATTTTATCTTCTTTCGATTCAAAAATTACATCAACCTTATAATTCTTTTTTTCGTAACTAACTGTTGTGGAAATGATTGTTTTATCCTTTGAATTTTTTTTTATACAGTCCTCTATTAATGTTCCTCTAATTCCTTTTTTATCTGCAATGAGTGATATAGCTTCTAAGACATTTGT
Source organism: Alphaproteobacteria bacterium (assembly GCA_018658635.1). GTDB lineage: Bacteria > Pseudomonadota > Alphaproteobacteria > Pelagibacterales > Pelagibacteraceae > Fontibacterium. The sequence goes on along the minus strand of JABHUX010000065.1, from coordinate 3,123 downwards.
TTTGCCACTGCCATTTGGACCAATGATGCAAATGATTGGATGATTGGTTTTGAGTTCGGTAAAAGAATGAGATCTAAAATTTTGTAATTTTATATCTTTAATTAGGAACATTTAATCATGCCACTCTCATTGGCATAATAACATGAAGACTATTAATATCTGCAGGATCGTGAATTAACACTGGAGAGGATGGATCTTTCGCGTAAATCATCATATTCTTGTCTTCTATAACCCCACCAACATCAATTAAATATTTAGAATTAAAACCAATTTCTAAATCTGGACCACTGTAACTTAGGATAATTTCTTCAACACCGTCTCCTGCGCTAGGATCGTTAACTAATAATTTTAAAATATCTTTATTCACTACAAGTTTTAATGTTCCCTTGCGATCAGATGACAATGAGTTAATCCTATCAATTGTAGAGATAAATGATGATAAATTGACTGCTATCTTGTTGCTATTATCTGTTGGAATTACTTTTGAATAATCTGGGAATCTGCCATCAATAACTTTAGAAATTAGAGTTATATCATTTATTGAAAATCTAATTTTAGTTTTACTTGCAGTGATCTTAAGTTCTGAATTTTCCTCTTGAAGTATAGTAACTAGTTCGAATAATGTTTTTTTAGGTAAAATTACAGGTTCGAAAGCTACATCTTTATCTAATACTAATCTACTTTTTGATAATCTATGCCCATCAGTTGCAACTGCTGAAAGATATAATTGATTATTCTCATTTGTTTTATGCAGATAAATTCCATTTAAATAATGTCTAGTTTCATCGTTTGAAATTGCAAATTTAGTCTTGTTAAGTAATTTTAAAAATACTGATGAACTAATCGCAAGAGCTTCTCCTTCAACATCATCTTGTGTAATTGGAAAATCTTTCGGTGGTAAACATTTTAAATTAAAATTTGATTTTGCTGAAATCAAAGAAAGTTGACCTTCTGTTTTTTGGGAAATTAATATTTCAGAACCCGATGGTAATTTTCTAACTAAATCATAGATAACTTGAGCTGTTGTAGTTGTTGAGCCCTCTTTAATGATTTCACCCTTGATAACTTCAATAATAATAATATCTAAATCTGTAGCAGAAATTGTAATTTTACCATTAGAAGCATCTAATAAAACATTGGCTAATATTGGAATAGTATTTTTTTTCTCAACTATTCCTTGGATATGTGAAAGACTTTTAAGAAAAAGATCTCTATTTAACTTTAGTTCCATTAAACAGTTTTTGTTAATTTTTGATTAAGATCTTTAACTTCATTTTCAAAGTTTTTATCTTGAATCATTAGCTCTTCTACTTTTTTAATAGCATGAATAACAGTTGTATGGTCCCTTCCAGAAAATCTTCTGCCAATATCAGGTAAAGATTTCGTAGTCATTTTCTTTGATAAATACATGGCAATTTGTCTTGGTCTTGCAACGGATCTTGATCTTCTTGATGACATAAAATCATGCATCGAAATATTATAATAAGAAACTACAGTTTTTTGAATATCTTCAATAGTGATATTAGTCTCAATTTTATTCAAGGAATCTCTTAGAATACTCTTAGCTTCTGCCACAGAGATCTTTCTATTATTTATATTTAGATAAGCAGCTATTCTATTAAATGCGCCTATCATCTCTCTAACACTTAGCTTTAATTCATTAGCTATAAAATTAATAACCTCATCATCAATAGCAATATTTCTCTCTGAAGCATGAAATTCTTTTAAACATCTTTGTTTTAAAATTTTAACTCTTTGTTCAAAATCTGGACTTTGTATATCAACAACTAGACCACCTGAAAGTCTCGATTTAATTCTATCTTGTATTCTATCCAGTTCGTTTGGTGGTCTGTCACAAGAAATAACTATTTGCGAACCCGATTCTATTAATGCATTAAACGTGTGAAAGAATTCTTCTTGAGTTACATCTTTACCGCTTACAAATTGTATATCATCTATAATCAAAACTTTTGCACTTCTAAAAATATCCTTAAATTTTACAACATCATTATTTTTTATAGATCTAACAAATTGATACATGAATCTTTCCGCAGACACATAAATAACTTTATCAATTTTTTTTAATAATTTATTTCCAATCGCATTTAAAAGGTGAGTTTTTCCAAGACCAACCCCACCATAAATATAAAGTGGATTATATTTATTTAAATTATCAATAATTCTATTGGCTGCTGTAAAAGCAAGTTCATTACTTTTGCCAACTATAAAATTATCAAAAACTAATCTTTCATCGATTTTTGAAAGTCCATAACTACCACTATCTTGAATGAAATCTTTCTTTTCAAAATCAATTACGTTTGATTTATTATTACTCTTCGTTTCAACTCTTTCTGAAATTTGGAACTCTATGCGAGTAATATTTGTATCTTGTTTCTTATATAAATCTAAAATCTTGTCAGCATAATGAGCAACAATCCAATCGCGAATAAATCGAGTTTTCACGTTTAAGACTAAGGTATTAAAATTTATTTTAGTGAAATTAATATTTTGCAACCAACTTGTGTAGACATCTTTGCCGTAAAGTCCCAGGAGAGATTGTTGTAGTGAATCCCATCTTGCTTTATCGTTACTAAAATTATCTTTAAGGCTAATCTGGTTTGTCATTTGAACTTATTTAAAAAAAGAATTGTGTTTTATTTTTTTAAATCTGTAAATACAAGAAAAGAATTTAATATTTTTAATTTTCAACTAAAAAGTTTAAACTTTTGAGTTGTTAAAAAAAAAATTAATTATCAACTTAAGATTGATAAAATATTTTTTTATAACTTAGCGATTTGTTTTGAGATGCGAGAAACTTTTCTTGAGACGGTAGTTCTTTTTAAAGAGCCTTTTTTAGAAGCTTTCATAACCTGAGATTGAAAATTAGAAAATAATTTCAAAGCTTTAGCTTTTTCTTTAGATTTAATTGCTTCTTCGATGATTTTTACTGCAGCTTTATATTTTCCAACTCTAATTTTATTAACTTGAGTTCTTTTTTTAATTTTTTTTACTGCGCGAATAGCAGAGACTGTGTTTGCCATATTTTTAGGGGATTATATATAAGTTGGGGATATTAGGGTCAATTACTTAATTTTGACATTCGTCACAAAAAAAACTTGCTCT
>JABHUX010000010.1 GCA_018658635.1 Alphaproteobacteria bacterium | reverse complement strand
TAAAAATTTTTTCTTTTGTAACAAATCATCGTCTTCAGAATGGATTGAAACAACTCTTGGGCTTATTCTAATAACTTCTTCAATAGCTTCGTTTTTTTTTACAAGCAAAGTTCCAGTGGATGAACCTATAAACATTTTAATTCCACAACATCCTGCTAGATTTGTAGTTTGTTTTATAAACTCAAAGTTATTCTCTGTTGCTCCAAAATAAAATGCGTAATTGCAATACATTCTATTTTTTGCTCGATCTAATTTATCTTGAAATCTTTCAAAATTATCAGTGGCTGGGTTAGTATTAGGCATTTCAAAGACAGAAGTAATCCCTCCTAAAATTGCAGCTTTACTCCCGCTCTCTAAATCTTCTTTGTCTGGATTGCCTGGCTCTCTAAAGTGAACCTGAGTATCTATCGCACCTGGAATAATTGTAAGGCCTTTAGCATCAAGAACTTTATCTGCACCTTCATTGATTAAGCCTATTTTAATAATTTGATTATCTTTAATTCCAATATCAGTTTGTGTAAGATTATCATTTATAAAACAATGCCCGTTTTTTATAATTAAATCATATATATTGGACATCTAAAATTTAATACACCAAAGTAGATAAACGCACAATAATGGAAACAAATAAAGCTTATATAACTTCCAAAGGTTTTATTAGTGTTAAAGGTGAAGATAGTATCGATTTTATTCAAAATATTATTTCTAACGATATTAAAAAAGTAACAGATAATAACTGTATATTTTCTTCCTTATTAACTCCGCAAGGAAAATTATTATTCGAATTTATTATTTTTAAAACTAAAAATATTTTCTTAATTGAATGTAATAGCGAATTAATAAAAGAATTATTCAATAAACTCTATAATTACAAATTAAGATCTAAAATCGAAATTAAAATTGAAAATGATTTAATAAGTATAGATATACCTTTTATAAAATTTAAAAATCTTAATATTAATAAATTGAAACTAATTAATTATAAAAATTACCTAATTTTTGAAGATCCAAGAATAAAAAATACTTTGGCAAGAGCAATTATAGAACAACATAAAATAAAAGAATTTTTGAGCGATCTAAATATTGAGTTATCTAATGAAAAATATTTATTAGAAAAAAAACTATTTGATCTAGGAGTGCCGTCTAAAGATATTCAAAAATTACAAAATCAATTATTTTCTCTTGAGGCAAATTTGCTTGAATTAAATGGAATAGATCAAAAAAAAGGATGCTACATTGGTCAGGAGAATACTGCTCGAATGCATTTAAAAAACAAAGTCAATAAAAGATTATTCGCACTCCAAACTATAAGTGGAAAAGTTAAAGAAGGGCAAAAAATTACTTTGGATAACGAAGAGATTGGAAAAGTTTTAATAGACGATTTATTTCCTTTTGCTTTAATTAAAATTAATAAAGACAGCAAAAATTTAATTAGTGATAAAGAATTAAAAACAGAGACAGCCTCTATAAAAATTAATATCCCAAACTGGATGCTTATCTAAGGAAATAGCGTCATTTTAACTAATTTAAATATTAATTTTACTATAATAACTTAGTCAATTATCATTTATAAATTATTAAAATTTATGAGTTCCCAACTAGAATTTACAAAAGAAATTAAAAAAAATACCGCAGGTATTTATCAAAAAATAAAATCTGTTGTACCGGCATTAGACTGGCCTCTACACGCTCCTTATATTTATAAAATCAACGAACTTAAAAAAAAGAAGAACGCAGTTATTTTAGCCCATAACTATCAAACTCCAGAAATTTATCATGGGGTTGCTGATATTATTGGTGACTCTTTAACTTTAGCAATTGAAGCTGGAAAGACTAAGGCGGATATTATTATTATGGCTGGTGTTCACTTTATGGCTGAGACTGCAAAAATAATGTCTCCTAATAAAAAAGTTCTTATTCCAGATATGAAAGCTGGGTGTTCCCTTGCTGAATCTATTACCGCAGAAGATGTTAGAAAATTAAAAAAACAACACCCAGGCGTTCCGGTAGTCACTTATGTTAATACTTCTGCTGAAGTGAAAGCTGAAACAGATGTTTGTTGCACTTCAGCTAATGGTGTAAAAGTTGTTGAATCTTTAGGAGTAAAAGAAGTTATATTTTTACCAGACGTCTATCTTGCAAAATATGTTGCTTCACAAACTAAAGTTAAAATTATTCCTTGGCATGGAACATGCATGGTTCATGAACAGTTTACAGCTGAAGAATTAAATCAACTTAGAAACAGTTATCCTGGTTTAGTTATTGTTTCTCATCCTGAATGTCCTCCTGATGTGATTAAGGCTTCTGATTTTACTGGCTCAACATCTGGAATGATTCAATATGTTAAAAATAACAAACCTAAAAATGTATTTTTAGTCACAGAGTGTTCAATGAGCGATAATGTTCAGGTAGAAAATCCTGAAATCAATTTTGTTAGACCGTGTAATTTATGTCCTCATATGAAAAGAATACAATTACCAAAAATCTACGATTGCTTAATAAATGAAACAAATGAAGTTTTGATTGATAAATCTATTATAGAAAAAGCAAAACTTCCTATTGAGCGTATGATTAAAGTTGGTCGTCAATCTAGTCTTGCCTGATGGAAAGTTTACACACTACTGACGTTATTGTTGTTGGATCTGGAATCTCTGGATTAATGACTGCCATCTGTCTTTACCCAAGAAAGGTTACTTTAATTTCTAAAAAAAAATTAGGTGAAGCTTCATCAAGCGCTTGGGCTCAAGGGGGAATTGCTGCTGCCGTTGGTAAAGATGATAGTCCGAAAATTCACTTTGAAGATACAATAAAAGCAAGCTCAGGCTTAAGTGATGAAAAAATTGTTAAAATTATAACTGAAGAAGCATCTTCTATTATTAAATTTCTAGAAGAAAAAGGAGTAAATTTTGACAAAGATGATCTTAAAAATTTTTTAATGTCTCAAGAGGCTGCTCATAGTAGACGTAGGGTATTAAAAGTAAACGGCGATAGTTCAGGAAGAGAAATTATAAAAACTTTGATAAATAACATTCAAAAGTTAGAAAATATTACTATTCTAGAGGATGTTACTGTTGATGAAATTATATCTGAAAATAATAAAGTCCTTGGTTTAATAGGTCGTCATGTTGGAAAAAATATAGTTAATAATTTTACATTTTTTAAAGCACCTAATGTTGTCCTTGCAACAGGAGGTCTTGGTAGTATTTACGAACACACGACAAATCCAAGAGATATTTATGGTGAAGGGATTGCAATGGCAGCAAGAGCCGGTGCTGTTCTTTCTGATATGGAATTTGTTCAATTTCATCCAACAGGAATGGATGTAGGGCTTGATCCAACTCCTTTATTAACTGAAGCGCTTAGAGGTGATGGTGCTAAACTAGTTGATGAAAATGATAAAGAATTTATGACGTCAATTCATCCAAGCGCGGATCTTGCGCCGCGCGATATCGTTGCTCGTGAACTGCAAAGATTAAAAGATCTTGGTCACTCAACATTCTTAGATTGCAGAAAATTCTCAGATGAACAACTGCAAACATTGTTTCCAAGTGCTTATAATTTTTTAAAAAAAGCTAATATTGATTTTACTAAAGAGAAAATACCCGTAACCCCTGCCGCCCACTATCACATGGGTGGTGTGTTCGTTGATGAAAATGGAAAATCATCTATTAAAGGTCTTTGGGCTTGCGGTGAGGTTTCTTCAACGGGTGCACATGGAGCAAATAGACTTGCTTCCAATTCTCTACTTGAAGCTTTTGTTTTTGGCAAAAGAATAGCAACTTCTATTAATTCTGAGGTTCTTAACAAAGCTGAAGACAAAAATATTAATTTTCAAAAATATTTACCAAAAGAAAAAACATCGTCACGAATTAGAGCAAAAAAATATATTTGGCAGCTTAGAAATATTATGAGTGATCTAGTGGGTGTTTATAGAAATGAACAAAAACTTAAAAAAGCATTTGTTGAAATTGATAGAATAGAAAGAGAAGCAAAAGATTTATCTGCTAAACTCAAAGATATGATTTTAGTATCAAGATTAATCACTTATTCGGCGTACTTGAGAAAAGAAAGTAGAGGAGCCCATTTTAGAAGTGATTATCCAAAATCTAATGAGAAGTTTTTATTTAGAAAACAAATTACTTTAAAAGAAATGCAAGAATTCTTAAATAAAAAAGAATATATAGAAAAAGTTGCTTGATGGATGTCAAAATCTAAACTTATCACAAGCGGTTATATAAAAAGCATTGTTGGCGCAGCATTATTTGAAGATCAAGCTCAAAAAGATATTACGACTGATCTTTTAGTAAATAAAAATTCTATTACTTCTGCAAAAATTGTTGCAAATCAGGATGGAATTATTGGTGGATTAGATTTTGCAGATGAGGCTTTTAAACAGATTGATAAAAAAACAAAATTAAAGAAAAAAGTTCAAGAAGGATCTTCCATAAAAAAAGGTGATATTATTGCTGAAATTAAAGGATTAACTGGTTCTATTTTAAAATCAGAAAGAACAGCGGTTAATTTTCTAAGCTTAATATCAGGCATTGCAACAAAAACCCATTATTACGTTAACTTAGTTAAAGACTATAAAATAAAAATTTGTTGTACTAGAAAAACTTTGCCAACACTTAGAGCTATTCAAAAATATGCTGTAACTCTTGGAGGGGGTACAAACAATAGATTTAATTTATTTGATGAAATATTTATAAAAGATAATCATATTTCTGCATCACAAAACATATTTGATCTCGTGCAAAATGCTTTAAGACTAAATAGGAGTGGCAAAATTATAACAGTAGAAGTTGATACTTTAAGTCAACTAGAAGCTATTCAAACACTTAATTTTAATAGATTATTATTAGACAATATGAGGCCAGATGAAATTAAAAAAGCTTTAAGTATGGTCGGCAGCAAATACGAAACTGAAGCTTCTGGCAATATTAATGAAAAAAATATTCTTGATTATGCAAAGACGGGTGTGAATAGAATTTCCGTTGGAAGACTGACCCATAGCCCACAAAATCTAGATATTTCCCTAAACTTTAATTAAATTTAATTTTAGCAACTAAGATTAAAAATGCTAAAAATAAAGTTACAATGTTTGCAAATATTATAGGTAAATTATTGGTTAACACTCCATAGACTAACCAACTAGCAACGCCCATTGTAAATATTAAAAACATCCACAAAGAAACATCTTTGGTGCTTTTAGTTTTCCAAACTTTATAAGCCTGTGGAACAAAGGCAATTGTTGTACAAAAACCAGAAAAGAAACCAATATAAGTTATGTATTTTTCCATTAATTAACCAAACTTAAATCTTTTTTATAAACAGAACTTTGAACTTTAAATAAATTAAGCAAGGTATGAGGAAGGTAATCATGATTTAATTCTTTATTAGCGATGTTTTTAATTTTAGATAAATTAATATTTTGGTTTTTAACTATTTGATCTGAAAGCCATAAAACCATTGCAAAGTTTGTTTGTTCTTTGGGTGCAATTTTTTTTGGAAGGCCATGCAAATAAATGCCGTTCTCCCCTAATGACTCTCCATGATCTGAGGCATAAAACATGAATGTATTATATTCTTTCTTTTCTTTTAAAATATCTATCAATTTTGAAAGTACGTAATCTGTATAAACAATAGTATTATCGAAAGCATTGTTCAGTTCCTCTTTACTACAGTTTTGTGGAGTGTCGTTGTTACAAAAGGGTTTAAATTTTGCAAATTTTTCAGGAAATCTTTTATAATACCTAGGGCCGTGCGATCCCATGGTATGCAAAACAATTAAAATATCTCCTTTGTTATTTTTTAGAATTTGATTTGTTGTATCTAATAACTTCTCATCTAAAATGGTATTTTTATCTTCCCCTCCAGAACTTGTAATAATATTAAGTGTTTCGATTCTTGTGCAAACATTTTTGCAACTTGAATTATTATTAACCCAAACAGTTTTAACGCCGGCAAAAGATAAAACATCAAGGACATTGCTCTGATTTTTTGCCTTTGATTGAGTGTAATTTTTTTCTCCATTTAAGAAAAACATACATGGAACTGAGTAGGCGGTTGCAGTACCACATGATATTGTGTTCTTAAAACTAAAGACTCCTTTACTCTTTAAATAAGAGTTAGTTTCTTTTTGATATCCATTTAATGAAAATCTATCTGCTCTAGCTGTCTCTCCAACAACCATAATTCCAATAGTTTTTTTTCCAGTTTTTATTAATTTCGCATCCTCTCCTAATTTTGTAAATTTAGTCTCCCCTTCCAAAGATAATTTTGCTAATCGGTAAGTAGAAGTTAAAGTGTATAAAGGAGTGATATGTTGATTAAGCGTATTATTTTGTCTTGTAATAAAACTTACCTGTTTAAAGTTTGCAAAAGTTATGACCGCAACTATTAAAAAAATAGTTACAGTAGAAGATAATCTTATAAGTAAATCTCTCTTAAAAGATCCATATTCAATCTCGATAAAATAAATAATGATACTTGGAATAATACCGAGAAAAAAAATATGAATAAAAAAACCAACAGACATTAAGTCCATAGCTTCTTTAACATCCGTTTGAAGAGTATTAATGATCATCTGCTCATCAACCGTCACTCCAAATTGATGGTTATAAAAACTTAAAACTGCTGAAAGAATAATTAAAAAAATTGCTAATGGTTTGAGAACATACTTTTGTCCAAAAATTAGCAATAAAATTGAAATTGCTGAAATTATTGCAATAATAATTGCAAAAAAGAAATAAATGGATGCGAAACTTGAAAATCCAATGTTCCCATGAAGAATTTTTAAAAACTTTAGATTAAAAGCAAAGGTAATAAAGAGCGAGGTAAGTAATATAAAATAATAAAATTTAATTTTCTTTCTTAAAAAAGACATTTAAATACTTTTTTTAATTAAAAGATTCTCTATTCTTATATTTTTTTCTATTACCTGCATTAAAATTTCTATCTTTAAAGTCTTTAGATTTTTTACTAAAAAATTTTGGCTTTTCTCTGTCGCTTTTTCTTCTATAATCTTTTTCACCACCTTCTCTTGGTTTGTGCTCTTTAAAACCTTCAATATTTTTAGGCTTAAATGCTTCTGTATATTTATTTCCTCTAAATCTATCTGTAGGCTTATTTTCTCGAGATCTTTCTGCTGGCTTATTGCCTCTAAATCCTTCTGAAGATCTACTACCGCCAAAACTAGATCTGCCTCCTCTATTTCTTTCTCTTCCGCCACCTCTTTTTTTATTTTTATAATCCCTTTGAAATCCACCACTTCCAGTTCTACCTTTAGAGAAATTTTCTTTCTTTTTAGTTGGATCTAATAATCTCTCAATAGCATTCCATTTTTCTCTATCACTATTAGTGATGAAAGATAAAGAAGAACCCTCTGCTCCTGCTCTGGCAGTTCTTCCGGTACGATGAATATAATCTTCAGCAACTTGGGGAAGGTCATAATTGATGACATGTTCAATATGAGGAACATCAAGGCCTCTTGCTGCAATATCTGTTGCAACCAGTATAGTAAATTTCTTATTTCTAAAAGCGCTCATCACAGTAGTTCTTTTGCTTTGTCTTAAATTTCCATGCAAAGCGTCTGCTTTAAATTTTTCTTTACAAAGTTTAGCTGCTAAATTTTTTGAATTATGTTTTGTTTTAACAAATACTAAAATTGAGCCAGTTCTTTGCTGTAATTGCTTAATTAACTCCTGATATTTTTGCTCTTGTTTTATATGAATAACTTCTTGTTTAATTTTGATAGATGGCACATTCGTTGCCCCTATAGAAACTCTTTCAGGATTTTTTAGATATTTAGATGACATTCTAACAATCTCTTCAGGTATAGTTGCTGAAAACATTAGTGTTTGTTTTTTTGCTGGCAGGTGTTTTAATATTCTATCAATTTGAATTCCAAAGCCCATATCAAGCATACGATCTGTTTCATCTAAAACTAAAAAACCTGTATCTGATAATTTTAATGACTTTCTGTCCAAGTGATCATTAATTCTACCTGGTGTTCCTACGATAATTCTTGGACGTGATTTAAGTTGTCCTAACTGTTTATGCATCGACTCTCCTCCAATTAAACACGCTGCTTTAATTGGATTATTTTTTCCAAGCAATTGAATAATTACGGCTATCACTTGGTTTGCAAGTTCACGCGTTGGAGTTAGCACTAGAGCAGAACCTTGCTTTGCTCTACTTAAT
>JABHUX010000009.1 GCA_018658635.1 Alphaproteobacteria bacterium | reverse complement strand
CAATGAAAAGAAGAGAGTTTATCTGGTCACAAGCTGCAAGTTTAATTGATATGAATAAATTAAACTTGCAGCTTGTGACCAGATAAACTCTCTTCTTTTCATTGGGGTATCTACAGAATTAATTCCCCATAATTTAACACCTCGAATGATGAAAGGCATAACTGTTGTTTCTAATTTAAAACTATTAGTAAGTCCGCATGCAGCAACAATTCCATTAGGCTTAGTATGTGTTAAGGCTTTAGCTAAAACTTTGCCACCCACGGTATCAACAGCACAATCCCAAAGCCCTTTATCTAAAGGTCTTGTTTCGCCTTCAAGTTCTGATCTATCAATGACAGCACTTGCGCCTAATTTCTTTAAAAAATCTGTCTTATCTTTTTTTCCTGTAAGAGCGTGAACTTTGTAACCCATCTTTGACAAGATCATTACTGCCACACTGCCAACTCCTCCTGTTGCTCCCGTTACAAGTACATCATTCACTTTCTCACCTAACAATATTGTCTCTCTTGCCTGAACTGCAAAGGAACATAATAGAGCTGTAAAACCTGCAGTACCAATTGCCATGGCATGTTTAGTTGAGATATCTTTTGGAGCTTTAACTAAAAAATTTGCATCTACTTTTGCGTACTGAGAATAGCCACCATAATAAATCTCACCTACTCTCCAACCAGTTAAAATAACTTTATCACCTGCTTTAAATTTTTCACTTTTACTTTCTTCAACTGTGCCTGCAAAATCTATTCCAGGAATATGAGGATAATCTTTAACTAAACTTCCGCCATTCTTTAAAATCATTCCGTCTTTATAATTAAAGTCTGAATAATCAACTTTAACTAAAACATCGCCATGAATTAAAAAGCTTTTGTCTATACTTTTAACTTCTCTTGTAAATTGATCACTAGTTTTATTTAGAACGATTGCTTTAAAATTACTCATGATTATTTTTTTTCTTTATAAATTTTTTTCCACAATAACTACAAACGACTTCAGATTTTTCTCCAAAATTATAATAAACAGTTGGATGACCGATGTCATCATCGCCTCCATTGCAGGATATGGATTCTATATCTGCATCAACAGCAACTTGGTCTAGCATTTATTTCTGACCGATATAATGTAGGAAACGATTTTGAAGATTGTGGCTTTCTTTAAATATACCTGTAAAATAATTTGTAACAGTAGTCGCTTCATGTTTTTTAATTCCGCGAGATGTCATGCAATGGTGCACAGCGTCGATACTCACGGCAGCACCGTGGGCTTTTAAACCTTTAAATATTGTATTTGCAATTTCCATTGTTAATCTTTCTTGAGTTTGCAATCTTCTAGAATACGCCTCAACCACTCTTGCAAGTTTACTTAGGCCTACAACTTTTTCATGAGGAAGATAAGCAACGTGCGCAACACCCACTATAGGTGCCATATGATGTTCGCAGTGACTATAAACTGAAATGTTTTTTTGAATTACCATATCGTCATAACCCTCAACATCGCCAAAGGTTTTTTCTAAATCTTTATAAGGATCTACTAAATAACCTGAAAAATATTCTTCAAAAGCCTTAACTACTCGTTTTGGCGTATCTATTAAACCTTCTCTTTTAGGATTATCACCTGCCCAAGCAAGTAAAACTTTGATAGCCTCTTCAGCCTGTTCTCTAGTAACAGCTTTTTCTAACTTCTTTTTTATTAAATCAGTAACGTTCATTAAAAGTGATTATATTTTTCATTAAGTTATAATATATACTAAAATCTTAGAACAAATTAATTTTCTCATAAATGTTTAAAAAAAGAACGTCAATAAAGCAAGTGGAGGAAGGTAAATATTTAAGCCCCAAATTTAATAGTAAAGGACTAATTCCGGTGATCACCACTGATTTTAAAACTAAAGAGGTTCTAATGCATGGTTTTATGAATAAACTTGCACTTAAAAAAACAATTGAGACAGGCGAAGCTTACTATTGGAGCAGGTCAAGAAATAGTCTGTGGCACAAAGGCGCAACCAGTGGCTTCATTCAAAAAATAAAAGATATTAGAATTGATGATGATCAGGATGCAGTATGGATTACGGTCGACATTGGTCAAGGTGCGAGCTGTCACGTTGGTTATAGATCTTGTTTTTATAGATCGGTACCTACTAAAACTAAAAAAAATATTAAATTAAAATTTAAAGAGAAAAGAAAAAAATTTGATCCAAATATTGTCTATAAAGGACAACCTAATCCTACAAAACTATAATGACAAATAATGTAAATGTTTTGGCTCCGTTCGGTCCAAGAATTGCACGATTAAAAATTCCAAAAAATCTTATCCATAAAATAAACAAAGAAATTGATAGAATTGTAGATAATCAAAATCTTTCAAAAAAATTTGATTATAGTAAAGAATTAGTTGGTCAAGTAAGTCAGGAAATTCAACTTCCAAAAAACTTTATTAATAAGAACTTAAAAAATTTTTTATTCAAAGTTACCAAAAGCTATATCGAAAAATCAGTTAATAAAAAAATTACTAAATTTAAAATTAATAATGTTTGGGTAGTTCGACAGTTTGAAAATGAATACAACCCTATTCATTATCATGATGGACATATTTCAGGAGTTGGCTATTTAAAAATTCCAAAATCATTAAGTGATGAAAAAAGATCACATAAACAAAATCTTAAAACTCATGGTACAATAGATTTTATTCATGGTTCAAGAGCTTTTTTAAATAAAAGTATTTACAATCACCAGCCAAAAGTAGCTGATATGATTTTATTTCCAAATTATTTAATGCACACTGCTTATCCTTTTCAATCTGGTGAAGAGCGAAGATCATTTTCATTTAACGCTGAAATTGATCAAAAAATAGCAAATGTGTTTAAGCATGAATAAAATTCCAAAACAAAAAAATGTCCTTGGTGAAGATATTGAGCCTTGCTCAATGAATCCGGTTACTGGTTGGTTTCGTGATGGTTCGTGCAACACCGATAAAACGGATGTGGGTGTTCATTGTGTTTGTGCAAAAGTAACGAATGATTTTTTAAATTGGTGTAAAGAAAATGGTAATGATTTAATTACGCCTCATCCTGAATTTGGATTTGAAGGATTAAAAGATGGAGATAATTGGTGTGTTTGCGCAAGTTGGGTAAAACGCGCAATTGATGCTGGCCATGGATGTAAGATCTATATTCGTAGAACCCATATGAAGACTTTAGAAATTATACCTATAGATACTCTAAAGAAGTTTGCTGTGGATATTTCGTAATTCAAAGTTCCGATGTTCTCGTTTTGATTCCTTTTTGATTCCATTTTGAATCAAATTTTCTACTTTTAAGAGTGTATGTGGATATTTATTAAAATCTACTTAAT
>JABHUX010000064.1 GCA_018658635.1 Alphaproteobacteria bacterium | reverse complement strand
TTTGTTTAATCTTTGAGTCTAACTCCTCAGGAGTTGATGCTCTAATCCCAACGGCACCATAAGCTTCTGCTAGTTTAACAAAATCTGGTAAAGCCTCTGTATAGCTTTCTGCATAGTTCTTTTCATGAAGCAACTCTTGCCACTGTCTAACCATTCCCATGTACTGGTTGTTAATTATAAATATTTTTACAGGAAGTCTGTATTGAACTGCAGTAGATAATTCTTGAATATTCATCAATATTGAAGCTTCACCAGCAACATCAACAACTAATTTTCCAGGATTTGCTAATTGAACTCCAATTGCTGCTGGAAGACCAAAGCCCATTGTCCCAAGACCACCTGAGGTCATCCATCTTTTAGGTTTTTTAAATTTATAATATTGAGCTGCCCACATTTGATGTTGGCCTACTTCAGTTGTAATAAAAGTATCTTGATCTTTTGTTAGCTCATATAATCTTTCAATTGCATATTGCGGTTTTATAGTTTTTTTTCCTTGAACAAATGACAAGCATTTTTTTTCTCTCCACTTATTAATTTGCTTCCACCATTCACTAATATTTTCTTTATTTGAATTTTTAAAATTTGGATATTTTTTTTTAAAAACTGTAATTAATTTATTTAAAACATTTTCAACATCTCCAACAACTGCATGATCAACTTTTATAATTTTGTTTATAGATGATGGGTCAATATCAATATGTATTTTTTTAGATCCTGGTGAAAATTTATCTATTTTTCCTGTGATACGATCGTCAAAACGAGCTCCAATATTTATCATTAGGTCACAATCATGCATTGCATTGTTTGCCTCATATGTTCCGTGCATTCCTAACATTCCGATAAATTGCTGATCGTCTCCCGGAAAAGCTCCCAATCCTTGCAATGTTGAGGTAATAGGAAAACCCGTCATGCGAACTAAATCTTGAAGAAGCGCTGAAGCTTTGTCTCCAGAATTTACAACTCCTCCACCAGAATAAATGATTGGTTTTTTTGATTTATAAATTAAATCAACAATCTTATCTAATTCTGAAGACTCAACTTCAGTTACAACTTTATTAATTTTTTGTATTATATCTTCTTTTTTTACATATTCTGTTTTCTGAAATTGAATATCTTTTGGAATGTCAATAAGGACTGGCCCTGGGCGTCCACTAGTTGCGATGTGAAATGCTTTATGCATAATAATTGGGAGATCTTTTATATTTTTTACTAACCAATTATGTTTGGTGCACGGTCTTGTAATACCTGTGGTGTCACATTCTTGAAAAGCATCTGTTCCAATTAAATGAGTTGGTACTTGACCGGTAACACAAACTAAAGGGATAGAATCCATGTAAGCATCAGTTAAGGCTGTAACCATATTTGTCGCTCCTGGACCTGAGGTAACTAAAACAACTCCTGGTTTTCCTGATGATCTTGCATAACCCTCTGCTGCATGTCCTGCTCCTTGTTCATGTCTGACAAGAATATGTTTAATTTTTTTATGATTTCTTAATTCATCATATAGAGGAAGGACGGCACCTCCAGGATATCCAAAAATATATTCAACGCCGTGATCAGCAAAGGCTTTGAATACGATTTCAGCTCCTGTTATTTGTGACATATAAATTTTCCCAGAAAATCAATCTAAACTAGTTAAATTAACGGTCAAGATGAAGTCACTAAATTTATAATTTTTTTAGTTAAAATTTCAAAATTAGGGTGAAAAATACTTGTCCAGTCTTTCATGTGTCCTCTGAACCAAGTTCTTTGCCTTTTAACGTATCTTCTTGTTCTTATAAAAGTCTCTTCAAAAGACTGTTCTAATGATATTTTTTTACCTAAGTATTTGTTAATTTCTTCAATTCCTAAAATCTTATTAGCGGGTAAATTTGGATCTATTTTTAATTTTATAAATTTTTTTACCTCATCGACCGCGCCTTGTTCAAACATTTTTTTTAAACGCAATCTTAGTAATTTTAGTAAAAAAATATTTTTAGGATTAATATATATTTTTATAAATTTATAATTACTAAAATAATTTGTGTTTTTTTTCTGCCAATTAAATAAGGATTTTTTTGTAAAAGTCATAACTTCATAGGCTCTTATTAGTCTATGTGTGTCATTTTTTTTTATCTTATTCTGGACTAAGGGATCTAATTTTATAAGCAAACTATAAAATTTATCATTACCTAACTTTGTATTTAACTTTCTTGCCTTTATTCTGATTAAATCCGGAATTTTTGGAATATTAGAAATACCTTCCGTTAATAATTTAAAATACAATCCCGTCCCTCCAACAAAAATTGGCTGCTTTTTTTTATTAATAATTTTTTTTACACTCAATTGAGCTTTTTTTAACCACTCTCCAGCAGAAAAATTATTTCTTATAGAAATACTTCCATAAAGATAATGAGTAATATTAAAATAATTTTCTGGTCTAGCTGATAAAATTTTAATTTCTTTATAAACCTGCATGCTATCGGCATTAATAATTTCACCGTTTATTTTTTTAGCAAGTCTTAAGGCAATCTCAGATTTACCGGAACCGGTGGGTCCTGCAATAAGAATAATTTTTTGCATTGGCAAAATCTTATTTAATTTTTACGCCAATAAATTTACTTTGATTATTACTGTCTAAGATTGTTAATAAAACTGAATTTGTATTTTTTTTAATTTCTTTTTTAAATTGATCCTCAAAATTTTTAACATTACTTACTGGAATATTAGCAACCGCTATTATAATCTCTCCTTCTTTAACTGGTAATAAAGCTAAAGGACTATCTCCACTAATCTCAAGAATATAAACCCCTTTTTTATCTTTTAAATTAGATCTTTTTTCAACATCTTGATTATTTATATTTCTAATTTTAATTCCAAGTTCTTTAATAGTAATAGCTGAAGGGGCTACTTGTTTGCTATTTTCATTTTTGTATTCATTTGCCTCTTCAAGTCTTGTAACGGTAATATTTTTTGTTAATATTTTTTTATTTCTCCAAATTTTAACTTCAACACTTTGGCCAACCCGAGTATCAGCTACAATCTTTGGAAGCTTTCTCATATTATCAACTTTTTTATTATTAAATTCTAATATGATATCGCCAGATTCTATTCCTGCTTTATCTGCTGGTCCACCTGCTGTAGCGCTTGATACTAAAGCGCCTTCTTGACTCTTAAGTCCCAAACTATCTGCAATTTCTTTTGTCACTTCTTGAATTCTAACGCCGATATAGCCTCTCTTTATTTCTCCAAATTCTGTAATTTGTTTAACAACATTATTTGCAAAATTTGCAGGAATTGCAAAACCAATGCCTACGGATCCACCTGAGTTAGAAAGTATAGCGCTGTTAATTCCAACTACTTCTCCTTTGATATTAAATAATGGTCCTCCGGAATTTCCTTGATTTATTGGTGCATCTGTTTGAATAAAATCGTCATATTTTCCAAGGCTTATGTCTCTATTTCTTGCTGATATAATTCCAGCCGTAACCGTTCCGCCTAATCCAAAAGGATTTCCAATTGCAATAACCCAGTCACCAACTCTAGCTTTGTCTGAATCTGCAAATGTAACTGCTTTTAAACTATCTTTAGTATTGATTTTAATAACTGCAATATCACTCGTTGGGTCTGTTCCTAAAACTTTAGCTTCATATTCTTTACCATTAGTTAACTTTACAAAAATACCTTCAGCACTTTGAATAACATGATTATTAGTAATTATAATTCCCTCTTTATCAATTATAAATCCAGATCCGAGAGACTGTGTTTTTCTTTTCTGTGGACCGCCCCCTCTATCAAAGTCTTTAAATAAATCTTCAAAGGGATGTCCTGGAGGAAATTGAAATGGAAATGGATTTTGAGATCTTGTTTCTATAACCCGTGTTGCAGAAATATTTACAACTGATGGTATTAATTTTTCAACTAAATCTGCAAATGAATCAGGGACTTCTTTTGAATTTAAATTTGTAATAAATAAAATATTACAAAATATAATTAATAAAAATTTTTTAAAATTTGCCATTAAAATTTTTTTATATAAGCTATTATTATAAATCCTATAATAGCAAAAATCAGCCCTCCAACTCTTAGTTTTTGCTCTGATAAATCTTTCATAGAATTTAACATACTTTTCATGCCTCTTGGAAATAATGCATAGAGAAGACCTTCAATAAACAGCAATAAACCAACTGCTGTAAAAATCTCTAACATTAAGTTATTTTTTTAAAACTTTTTTAAGACCAGACTCGCCAAAATATCTAAAAAATTCGCTATCAGGTGACAAGACTAAAGATGTTTCGCTGCCACTAATCAAAGATTTTTCATAAGACTGCATTGCTCTATAAAAACTAAAAAATTCTGGGTCTCGTCCGAATGCATCTGCAAAGATTTTGTTTCTAAGACCGTCCCCTTCTCCCCTTGTAATTTGAGCAGTTTTTCTTGCTTCCGCTATTATGATTGCAACTTCTTTATCAGCTTTAGATTTGATTGTTTGCCCAACCTCGAAACCCTCGGCTCTAAACTCTTTTGCTTCTCGTGTTCGCTCAGTTTGCATTCTTCTGAAAATCGCCTCACT
>JABHUX010000063.1 GCA_018658635.1 Alphaproteobacteria bacterium | reverse complement strand
TGGTACACCAACAGCAAAAGACGGTGTTTCGGCTGATCTTTCCCAAGTGTTCTCTGTTGTTCAATTAATTTCAAGAAAAATTAAATCTCATAAAATTATCGTTACGAAATCTACTGTGCCTATTGGTACGGGAGATAAGATTGAAAAAATTTTGAATAAAAATAAGAAAAAAGGCTTATTTACAATTATATCTAATCCAGAGTTTCTTAGAGAGGGGGAGGCTATTAAAGATTTTAAATATCCAGATAGAGTAGTTATTGGCGCAAATGATAAAAAAGTTATAAAAATATTTAATGAGTTATATCGTCCTATAGTTAACAAAGGTGCAGTTTTTGTTTCTTGTTCTAGAAGAGCAGCTGAGCTTATAAAATATGCATCTAATGCTTTTTTAGCTACAAAAATTAGTTTTATAAATGAAATTGCAAATTTATGTGAAAAGGTTCATGTAAATGTTGATGATGTGGCTCTTGGAATTGGTCTTGATAAAAGAATTGGTTCAAGATTTTTAAGGGCAGGACCTGCATATGGTGGGTCTTGTTTCCCCAAAGATACCAAGGCTTTAGTAAAGCTTAGTAAGAATTATAATTCACCACTTTCTATTGTTAATTCAGTCGTTAATTTTAATGAAAAAAGAAAAATAGATATTGAAAAAAATATTTTTAAAATTTTAAATAATAAAATTAAAAATAAAATTATTTGTTTTTTAGGAGTAACATTTAAAGCAAACACTGATGATTTAAGAGATTCTTCGGCAATAAATTTAATATCCAAGTTTACCAAAAAAGGTGCAAAGATTAACTATTACGAGCCATCAGGAAGTAAAGAAGTTTTGGATAAAAAAAATAATGTAAAATATTTTGATGATTTATATTCAGCCACTAAAAAAGCAGACTTAATTATTATTCATACAGAGTGGGATGAATTTAAAAATTTAAATTTTTCTAAAATTAAAAATAATAATAAAAAAGTTATTATATATGATTTAAGAAATTTGTACGATAATAATTTTTTTAATAATAAAAATAATATTACTTATTATTCTATCGGTAGACCAGTAAATGCCTAAAGTTCTTATAAAGTTAAGAAAAATTAAGACTCAAGTTAAAATTAAAAAACCTGATTTTTATGAAGTTATTCTTTTAAATGATGATTTTACAACTATGGAATTTGTTGTTAAAGTTTTACAATTATTTTTTAATATGACAAGGCCAACAGCGAATAAAATTATGCTTAAAATTCACAATGAAGGTAGTGCTATTTGTGGAGTTTATCCCTATGAGGTTGCTGAAACTAAAGTTATAGAAGTTATAAATTTTGCAAAACAAAATCAGTATCCACTAAAATGTATTATGAAAAAATCTATTTAAATGGCTACATTTACTAAATCTTTAGAACAGGCAATTTCCCAGGCATTTAAATTTGCTACTGAAAAAAAACATCAGTATGTAACTTTAGAGCATTTGCTACTTGCTTTAACAGATGAAACTGACGCTCGTAATGTTATGAAAGCATGTAATGTAGATGTTGATTTACTAAATGAAAATTTGGAATTTTATATTGATAATGAATTAGAAAATATAGTTACTTCTGATGCTAAATTAGAACCTCAGCCAACAGCAAGTTTTCAAAGAGTTATTCAGAGATCTATTGTTCATGTTCAGTCCTCAGGAAAAAATGAAGTTACTGGAGCAAATATATTAGTAGCATTATTTGCTGAAAGGGAAAGTCACGCTACATTTTTTTTACAAGAACAAGAGGTTACACGTTACGATGTAGTTAATTTTATTTCTCATGGAATTACCAAAGTTGATAATTTTGCCTATGGAGGGTCTTTTGATAACTCATCATCCCCCAACAACAATAAAGCAGCTACTAATTCACCATTAGAAACATATTGTGTTAATTTAAATAAAAAAGCTGAACAAAATAAAATAGATCGTTTAATTGGAAGAACAGTAGAAGTAGATCGTTTAGCTCAAATTTTGTGCAGAAGAACTAAAAACAATCCATTATTAGTTGGAGATCCAGGCGTTGGCAAAACAGCAATCGTTGAAGGACTTGCTTTAAAAATTTTTAATAATGAAGTTCCTGAGGTTTTAAAATCACATGTAATTTTTTCCCTTGATATGGGAACATTAATTGCAGGAACCAGATATAGAGGAGATTTTGAGGAGCGTCTTAAATTAATTATTAAAGAAATAGAAAAAAATAAAAATTATATTTTATTTATAGACGAAATTCACACACTAGTAGGAGCCGGATCAACATCTGGAAGTTCAATGGATGCCTCTAATATGCTTAAGCCTGCTTTACAGGCTGGTAATATAAGATGCATCGGATCAACAACTTACAATGAGTATAGATTATTTTTTGAAAAAGATAGAGCCTTGCAAAGAAGATTTCAAAAAATAGATGTTCTAGAGCCAACAATAGATGAGGCGTATAAAATTATGTATGGCATTAGATCAAAATATGAAAAATTTCATAATGTTAAATTTACTGATGCGGCAATTAAAGCATCTGTAGATTTATCAAGTAAATATATTGGTAACAAAAAATTACCTGATAAATCGATCGACATTATTGATGAATTAGGTTCTTCAGAAGTTTTAAAATCTGAAAATCAGAGAAAAAAAATATTAGATGTTGAAGATATCGAGAGAATAGTTTCACAAATTACTAAAATTCCAGAAAAAAATATTTCC
>JABHUX010000001.1 GCA_018658635.1 Alphaproteobacteria bacterium | reverse complement strand
TGACAAAAGACCTTGCTATTCTAATTAATAAAGATGCAAAATATCAAACCACAACTGAATTTTTAGAAACTATAAATTCTAATCTTAAAAAAGAATTAAATTAATTAATTTTTTTTAAAATTTCTTCAAAAGAACTCTCAATTTTTGAACTGTTAGAGCCTCCACTACCTTGAGCAAAATCTTTTCTTCCACCACCCCCTTTTCCACCTAAAATTACTCCTATTTCTTTAGCTAATTTTGAGGCATCATATTCGTTAGTTAAATCATTAGTTATTCCAACTGCTACCGTAACTTTTCCGTCATTGATAGAATATAAAATAATAATTTTTTTAATTAATTGTTTTTTTTGTTCTTCAACAAAGTTCTGAATTCTTTTCACAGGATAATCTAATAATTTTTGAAATCTGATGCTAATTTTGTTGTGATTAATATCTTTGATTATATTTTTGCTCTTATCTAACAATATGTTTCTAACTTCCAGATCTTCTAAAATTTTTTTTAAAACAACAGTTCTTGCTGAAAAATCTAATTCTTTAATTTCCTTAATATTGCCTCCTAAATTTTTTATCTGTTTTTCTAGTTTATTGATTTGAGTTATTTTGTTTTGATTTATTTCATCTTTTTCGTTTGCTCTATTTTTTAAGTACTCTGCTAACTGAATGTCTCTTAAAGCTTCAACTCTTCTTACTCCTGCCGCAATAGGAGACTGACTCACAACTAAAAATCTTCCAATTTCATATGTATTTTTAACATGTGTTCCACCGCACAATTCTATAGAAAAGGCTTTATTACCATCAGTGCCCATTGTTAAAACTCTTACCTCTTCTCCGTATTTTTCACCAAATAATGCCAAAGCACCTTCGGCTACGGCGGTTTTTGGCGTCATAAGTCTAGTATGAACATCAGATTTTTGTTCAATGATTTTATTAACGCAATCATTAATCTTGCTCATTTCTTCATCAGTTATTGGTTTGTTGTGACTAAAATCAAATCTTAATCTATCCGGACCAACGTATGATCCTTTTTGAGCAACATGTTTTCCAAGAGTTCTTCTTAACGATTCATGAAGCAAATGTGTTGCGGAATGATAGGCTCTGATATTCTGTCTTTTAATTGAATCAATCTTAAGATCTGCCTGATCGCCTTTTTTGATTTCTCCTGAAATAAGTTTTCCATAATGAATATAAAGATCACCAAACATTTTTTTTGTATCTGTTACTTCGAATTTAAAATTATTATTAGAAATAAAGCCTTTGTCTCCTACTTGGCCTCCAGATTCTCCATAAAATGTAGTTTGATTTAAAATAAGAGCTAACTCTGCATTTTTATTTGAACTATCAATTTCTTTATCAAGACTAACTATTGATAAAATAACACCTTGAGAAGTCTCTGCATTGTAACCTAAGAATTCTGTAGGACCGCGTTTTTCTTTAAGTTCAAACCAAATTTTTGAAGTCTGATCCGAGCCGGAGCCTTTCCATGATGCTCTTGCAATTTTTTTACTTTCTAACATTAGAATATTAAACTTATCTTCATCTACAGATATCTTTTTATCTTTTAAAAAATCCTGCGTAAGATCTAAAGGAAATCCGTATGTGTCGTATAATTTAAAAGCCAATTCTCCTGAAAGTTTATTATTTTTTACGCTGCCAATTTCTGTATTTAATATTTTCATTCCATTCTTAAGCATTAAAGAAAATCTTTCTTCCTCTAATTTTAAATTTTCAGAAATTAAAGAATCTGCCCTTTTAAGTTCTGGATATTCAGAACTCATTTCAGAAATAAGAGTTGGAAGAACTTTATAAAGAACTGGCAAATCTGATCCTAAAGTAAAAGTATGACGCATAGCTCTTCTCATTATTCTTCTTAAAACATACCCTCTTCCTTCATTAGAAGGGAGAACTCCATCTGCTATTAAAAATGCTGTTGCTCTTAAATGATCAGCAATAACTCTAAAGCTTGGTAAATTTTTTTCCGAAACTTTAATATTAATAAAATTTTCTGCTGACTTAATTATATTTTTGAATAAATCTATTTGATAGTTATCATGAGTGCCTTGCAATACTGCGGCGATCCTCTCTAGTCCCATTCCTGTATCGACAGATGGTTTTGGCAATTTAACTCTTTTATCTTTTGAAATTTGTTCAAATTGCATAAATACGAGATTCCAAATTTCAACAAATCTGTTTCCATCTTGATCTGGGGCCCCAGGAGGGCCTCCTTTTAAGTGTTCTCCGTGATCATAAAAAATTTCAGAACAAGGACCGCAAGGTCCCGTGTCTCCCATTGACCAAAAATTATCGTTAGTTTTTATTCTTATAATTCGATTATCATGCAAACCTGAGATTTTTTTCCAAAAATTAAACGCCTCATCATCGTCGTGAAAAACTGTTACTGTTAGTTTTTCTTTAGAGATTCCATAGTCTTTAGTAATTAAGTCCCAAGCAAATTCAATTGCCGTTTCTTTAAAATAATCTCCAAATGAAAAATTTCCGAGCATCTCAAAAAAAGTATGGTGTCGCGGTGTATAGCCAACATTTTCTAAATCGTTATGCTTTCCTCCAGCTCTAACGCATTTTTGAGAAGTTGTTGCTCTCTTAAAAGGCAGTTTTTCCAAACCTGTAAAAATATTTTTAAATTGAACCATTCCAGAATTTGTGAACATTAATGTTGGATCGTTTTGTGGAACTAAAGGACTAGAATCTATGACTTGATGAGAATTTTTTGAAAAAAAATTCTTAAAAGTACTCCTGCATTCAGTAAGTGTTTTTGTACCCATCTACTTATAGATACAACTTTTTATATATATGTCTAGAATGCTAAAGGCGCCTTTTTAAAAGCGCCTTTAATTAACGTATTAGAAATATTTAACTTAAAATTTACTAAGTTTAATTATCTTCTTTATTATCTTTTTTTTCTTCAGGAATGTTCTCTGAATGATCACTTAGTTTTTCTGAAATTATTTTAGCATTTGTTCTAACTGCCATTTCAATCTCAGCTGCAATCTTAGGATTTAGCTTAAGATATTGTTTAACATTTTCTCTGCCTTGTCCTACTTTTTCGTCTTTATAGGAGTACCATGCTCCAGCTTTTTCTATAATGTTTGCTTTTGCTGCTAAATCAACAACTTCTCCTAGTTTGCTAATGCCTTCTCCGTACATAATATCAAACTCCACTACTTTAAATGGAGGGGCAACTTTATTTTTTACAACCTTAACTCGTGTTTGGTTGCCAATTATTTCTTCTTTGTCTTTAATTGCTCCTATTCTTCTAATGTCTAATCTTACAGACGAATAAAATTTAAGAGCGTTTCCTCCAGCAGTTGTCTCTGGGCTACCGAACATAACTCCTATTTTCATTCTTATTTGATTAATAAAAATAATCATAGTGTTTGTCTTGGAAACTGAGCCTGTTAACTTTCTTAGGGCCTGACTCATTAGTCGAGCTTGTAAGCCCATATGATGATCTCCCATTTCTCCTTCTAGCTCTGCTCTTGGGGTTAAAGCGGCCACAGAATCTATAACTAGAACTGAAATTGATCCCGATCTAACTAAAGTGTCTGCAATCTCTAGTGCCTGTTCACCTGTATCTGGTTGAGAAATTAATAATTCAGTTGTATTAACGCCTAATTTCTTTGCGTAAACTGGGTCAAGAGCATGCTCAGCGTCAATGAATGCACAAATTCCACCTTTTTTTTGTGCTTCAGCAATAACTTGTAATGACAATGTAGTTTTTCCAGATGACTCTGGTCCATAAATTTCTATAATTCTACTTTTTGGAAGACCTCCAATTCCTAGCGCAAGATCTAATCCTAAAGAGCCTGTTGATATAGATTCTATATCAAGAACTCTAGACTGCCCTAGTCTCATTACGGAACCTTTTCCGTAATTCTGATCTATTTGACTTATAGCTGCGTCTAATGCTTTTTGTTTTTCTTTTTTATCTTCTGTCTTTTCAGTATTTACTATTTTAAGTGTGTTTTTAGTCATTTTATTCCTTTTTAATTTATTTTATTGTTTAACGACTCAATAAAACAAATGTACACATTTTGTTCTTTTATTCAATTATATTAATAAGTAGTTGAAATATATGAATTTTTTACTAAAAAATATGTCTTATCCAACTCTTATTTGGATAATCGTTAGGATCATATAGCTTTGTCTCTAAAGCTAAATTTTTTGCCGTGAGGTTACCTACTGAGGACAAAAGCTTAAATTGAGAAACAATTCTGTCCTTATCAGAAATTGCATTATTCACTCTTGATTCAAGTAATATAGATCTTGATGTAATAACGTCCAATGTTGATCTTGATCCAGCTTCATATTCTTGAATAATTCCTTCATAAGCAATTTCTGAAGCTTTTACTCTTAACTTTGTTAATTCAAAATTACTTATGGCAAGTTTAAAATTCGACCAAGCCGAATAAGAATCTCTATCCACAATATTTTTAGAAGTTTGCAGATCTAATTCAGCGCTATCTAATAAAGATTTCTTTTGTATAATTAATGAAGTCTGTTTTCCCCCTTGATAAAGAGGAATTGAGGCTTGAGCTTTGGCAACTGATTGTTTCGTTTTATCTACACTTGAACTATATCCATCATAATCAGTTATTCCTAATGACAAACTAAATGTCGGTGAAAGTTCCGCTATAGCCATTTTATGCTCGTCTTCAGCTTTTTTAAGTGAGAACTCTGAAATTTTTAAAATAGGATTTTCTTTTTGGGCAGATACTGAAGTTTCTTCTAAAGATTTAGGTAAAGTTAAATTTAAATTATTTATTTCTTCTAAATCTACAGGTTCATATCCTATAACATTTTTAAAATTTTTTTTGGTAATCAGAAGTTCATTTTCGGCATTTAATAAATTAGATTGAGCTGCGGCTAATGAACTTTCTGATTGTGCTAAGTCGGAAATTGTAATTATTCCTCGTTCTAATCTACTTTTGTCTAATTCGACTTGTTTTTCGGACAAGTCCAAATTTTCTTTAATAAAAATAACCTTCTTTTGAGCAAGGAGTGTTCCGGCATAAGCTTCCACTGCCTCCAAAAGAACATCTTGTTCAACTTTTTTTAAAGTATATCTGGCTATTTCTACAGAACTTTTTTCTTTTTGATAATTATACATATCATCAAAATTAAATATTTTTTGCTCAATGGTAATTGATTTAGCAGTTGTTTGAGTATTAGTTGAAGGTGAAGAAGAACCTGTTGAAGTTGTTATTTTAGAACTGTCTGTATCACTTTTATAAGCAGAGATCGTAACAGTTGGTTTAAATGCACTAAAAGCTTGAACTAGATTTTCATCAACAGCTTTAGTTCTTTCTCTTTCAGCGTTAAGTTTTGGATTAGTTAAATAAGCAGCTATTAAAGATTTATTAATATTCTCAACCGCATAAGCACTCGTACTTATAAAAAAAACCAAAAAATAAAATTTTTTAAAAAAACTCATCTAATTTAGTATAATTTTTTTAGGTTGATGATTTGAACTAATTGGGACAATTATATCAGCAAATTTAGGCATATCTATGAGCATTTTTTTAGTTATTCTCTCATAAAACATTATAAATCTTTTTATTTCACTCTCCGACATTATTTTATTTTTGTACTTAGATATATTTTTTCTGGAATAAGCCAATTTTTTTTCTTGAAGACCTCTCCAGGTTAAAACTTTATTAAAATTTGGAACTTCTAAATAAATCATTAAATTAATAAAAGAAAATAATTTTTTATAATCATTTTTTAAATGTTGATTAACCTTAGATCTCCATTTGCAATTTTTATCTTCTATGGCTTCTAATTTGTTAATAGGTTTTTTTAAATTTAGATTACTTTCTTCAGGTCTAGCTCCTACACACCATCCTTCCAATATAAATACGTCTAATTTTTTTTCTACACAATGCCATTTATTTTTTGGCAATCTATCATCTATAGATTTATCAAATTTTGGTATTAAAAAAGATTTACTAAGATTGTTATCTTTTAGAACTTTAAAAAATTTAATTAAAAAATTGACATCGTGAGTTCCTGGAACTCCTCTTGTAAGAAATAGTTTATTAATTTTTTTTGATATTTTAATTCTTACATTCTTTGTTTTATAAACATCATCTATAGAAACTGAGATTGTTTTTAAATTATATCTATTCTCTAAAATTAATTTTAAAAACTGAGCAAATGTTGTTTTGCCAGAGCCTTGCCCCCCTGCTAAACCAATAATTAACGGTTTTCCTGAAGAAGTTTTTTTTAAAAAAATTAATTCTGCAATCTTAAGATAAATATTTTTAAAATTTTTATTTAAATTTTCTTTTATAAAAAAAGAATTTTTTAATTTATTAAGTTTATGATTTAAACTTTCCTTCATTAAAAAAGAATTTTAATTTA
Source organism: Alphaproteobacteria bacterium (assembly GCA_018658635.1). Lineage (GTDB taxonomy): Bacteria > Pseudomonadota > Alphaproteobacteria > Pelagibacterales > Pelagibacteraceae > Fontibacterium. The sequence continues at coordinate 14,569 of JABHUX010000001.1, read as the reverse complement.
TCTTTAAAGAATGCTCTAGTAACTCTAGCCTGTCCTGACCCCAAAATATTTCATTATTATAAATATAAGTTGGAACACCGAATATATTCATATTAATGGCTTCTTGAGTGTTACTTTCGTAAATTTTTTTAATTTTATCTGACATTGCAAATTTATTTAATTCTTCAAAGTTAATTTTTAAGTCATTGGCTATTGATTTTAGTGTTTCTAAATTAGAAATATCATTTTCTTGTGCCCACAATTCTTCTAATACCCTAAAACTAAAGTCATTTTTTATTCCCATATTAATACTTGCTATGCAAAATAATGCTGGAGTATGAGGATCTTTGGGAGGGAAAAATTTTGGTTTTTGATTTATCTTTATATTCAGAAAATTTCCCCATCTTTTTAACTCTAGCAGTCTATAATTTTGTCTTGAAATATGTCTTTGTGGCACAGGAACTCCTCCTGTTGCGACAAAAACTTTTCCTACTAAATCAATGGGTTTTTCAATTATTTCTGCTGAATATTTCTTAGAAATTTCTATCAACTTTTTATTTCCAAGATAAGCAAAAGGAGAGACAACGCTGTAAAAATACAAAATTTTTTTCATATGTACTTATATAAACTATTTAAATAAAACAAATAGCTTATATGATTGAGTTGTTTTATTACCCAACACCTAATGGTAGAAAAATTTCTATTCTATTAGAAGAACTAGGATTAAAATATAAATTAACAAGAATTGACATTTATAAAAATGAGCAATTTTCAGATAACTTTTTAAAAATTAGTCCTTTAAATAAAATTCCAGTTATTATTGATAATCAAGAAACTGTTTTTGAATCCGGCGCTATATTAATTTTTTTAGCTAAAAAAAATAATTTTAAATTTTATCCTCAAAAATACGAGAAAAATATTAATGAATGGCTAATGGTTCAGGTAAGTTTTATTGGCCCTATGCTAGGTCAACTTCATTATTTTTATAAATTTAATAAAGGTAAAAGTGAGTATGCTGAAAATAGATTTTTAGAAATTGCAAAGAAAATATATGAATATTTAGATATCCGACTTAGTAAAAATAAATATTTGGCATGCGATGAATATACAATAGCCGATATAGCAACTTTTCCATGGTTATGCCGTCATGAATGGCATGAAATTGGAATTAAAAAATATCAGAATTTATCAAGATGGTATGAAGAAATTTCTAAAAGACCTGCTGTTATAAAAGGCTATGATCCTGAAAATTTAGGAGAAAATATTCCTTTAGCTTCTTAACTTTCAGCAAAAATTTTTTCTTCTCTCTCGTGTCTTTCTTGGGCCTCAATAGTCAAAGTTGCTATTGGTCTGGCAATTAATCTTTTTAAACCTATTTGCTCACCTGTCTCTTCACAATAACCGTACGTATCTTCTTTAATTTTTTTAACAGCTTTATCTATTTTAGAAATAAGTTTTTTATTTCTATTTACTGTTCTCATTTCAATAGCTTTACCTGTTTGAGAAGTTGCTTGATCAACAACATCAGCAGATATATCATTATCATCTAATTCATTAAAAAGTATTTTGTCGTTTTGAAGAGCTAGCTCTTTCTTCCATTCTTCCAGAACTCTTCTAAAATATTCTTTGTGTTTAGCGCACATGTACTTTTCTTTAGCACTGGGTGTGTAATTTTTTGGTAACTTTGTAGCCATTAGGATGGGGGAATATAAGAGCCTTTTTTATAGTGTCAAGTTGCATTGAATCAATTAAATCATCATTAATGATACAACCTGGTAAAGAAAAAAAAATTTTTTATCTATTATGTCTTTATCATTTAATTATTTGGACACTCATACCCTATTTTTCTAATAAGAATTTACCCTTAGATGTAATTGAAGCCTTGGCATGGGGACAGGATTTTGAATTAGGGTATAACAAGCATCCACCTTTAAGCGCTTGGATTCCAGGTCTACTTTTTAAAATCTTTGGAAATAAAGATTGGATTTATTATTTATTAAGCCAAGTATTTATTGTTATTTCTTTCTTATTTTTATGGAAACTGTCCTCACTTTTTTTAAAAAAAAAAACACAAATTCTTTTATCCATTTTGGCAACCGAGGGTATTGCTTTTTACACATTTGATACTCCTCAATTTAACGTAAATATCTGTCAAATACCTCTATGGATTGGAACTGTATATTTTTTTTTTAAATCTATAAAAGATAATAAAATTAATGACTGGATTTTTTTAGGCGTCTTTTCTGCTCTTGGTTTTTTAACAAAATATATCTTTGCCTATTTATTAATATCTCTATTTTTTTATCTAATTTTTATTTCAATAAAAAAGAAAAAAATTAATTTTAATTTTTTATATACTTTGTTAATTTTTTTCTTAATAACAGCTCCTCATTTTCAATGGCTAATTCAAAATGATTTTACTACTATCTATTATGCTCTTAAACGTGGTGGATTAAATGAAGTTAGCATTTATAACCATTTATTAAATCCTTTTAAATTCTTAATAAATCAAATTACAATCTTATTGCCATTTTTTTTACTGATTTACTTCTTAATAAAAAGAATTAAAATTAAACTACCTTTAAATAATGAAAAATTTACTTTTTTATTGTTTTCTTTTCTACTTCCTTTTTTTTTAATTTTGATAACCTCAACAATCACAGGTTCTAGAATAAGAACTATGTGGATGATTCCATTTTATTCTTTGATTGGAATTTTTTTTATATTTTTATATCAGAATAAAATAAATTATAAAAAATTAAAAAATTTTAATATTTTATTAATTATATTTTTAATCATATCACCGGCGCTATATTCCTTAAGATCAATCTATTTAGACAACAGAACAGGCTATGAAGGAAAAAAAATGGCATTGCTTATTGAAAAAGAATGGAAAACTATTTCTAAAGACAATATATTTAATGTTGGGTTTTCAGAATGGTATGCCGGGAATTTATCTTATCAACTAAGTAATAGGCCCAAAGTTTTTTTAGAAGAAAATAATAATTTTTATAAAAAGCCAGCGGTTATTATTGCAAAAGATATTGGCCCAAGTTTATGTAATCGTAAAAATATAAATATTAAAAATATTGTGTATAAAAAAATAGACAATCATGATGTATGTTTTATTTTCTAAATAAATGAAAACTTATAAAATTTTAATTCCAGTTTTTAATGACTGGGAGTCTCTTTTAAGTCTTTTAAATAACATTAATGCTTTAAAAATTAATAATATTGCTTATTTAAAAATTTTAATAATTGATGATTGTTCAACAGAAATATTAAATAAAAATATAGAGTTCGAATCATTTACAGATGTAGAAGTAATAAAAAATTTAAAAAATATTGGCCATGGCAAAAGTATTGCTTATGGAATTAATTATTTAAGCAAAAAAAATGATTTTGATTATCTGATTGTTATGGATGGGGATGGTGAAGATAGGCCAGAAGAGGTAAAAGAATTGATATTAAAGTCCTTTGACCTTCCGTCTTTAACTATAACTGCAAATCGCATTAAGCGCTCTGAAAGTGCATTTTTTAAATTGTCTTATCATTTACACAAAATTTTAACTCTAGTACTAACCGGTCATTCAATAAAATTTGGAAATTTTATGTGTATTCCTAAGCAAGATCTAAATTTAATAGTTTCTAATAAAAATCTTTTTGTAAGTTTTTCTGGAACTGTTTCAAAATTTATAAAAAATAAAACATACATACCCTCAATAAGGGGCGTTAGATATCACGGCCCTACTAAAATGACTTTTTTAAAACTTATTAGACACTCTTTGCTAATCATGTCTGTATTTAAAATAGAGGTCGCTAGTAGATTGCTTGTATTATTTTTAATATATGCGACATTGATATTTTATTTTATCAAAAGTATGTTTTTATTATTTGTATTGCCGATTGCTACAGTAAATATAATAATTATTTTTACTCTTTTCTTACTTTATCAAAAAAATTCTTCTTAAAAAATCTACTTAATTCCTAAACGTTTATGTATCTGAGTAGATGAGGTTGTATATTGAAAAACTAAATTTTCATTTGGTCTTGCTCTGACAAAACATTCTCTAGCTGCTAAAGCGCCTTCATGAAAACCAGAAAGAATTAGCTTTAGCTTCCCAGGATAAGTACAAATATCCCCAATAGCAAAAATGCCCTTCTCATTAGTTTGAAAGTTTTTTGTATTAACCAAAATAGATTTCTCCTCTAAATTTAAGCCCCAATTTGCAATGGGTCCAAGCTCCATCTTAAGTCCAAAAAAAGCAATTACTGAGTCTATTTTTAAAGTTTCAATTGCCTCATTATTTTTTTGTATTTCAATATTTTCTAAATTTTTATCTCCATTAATTCCTTTAAGTTGATAAAAAGTTTTAATTTCAATTTTTCCTGATTTTGCAATTCCTTTAATTTTATTTAATGTATGTGGAGCACCCTTAAAATCATCTCTTCTATGGATTAAATAAACTTTTTTTGCAATATTTGATAATTCCAATGTCCAATCTAGAGCAGAATCTCCACCACCAAATACTGCAACTATTTGATCTTTAAATTTAGATTTATCTTTAACAGAATAGTAAAAGCTTTTTCCTTCAAACTTTTCAACATTTTTAATATCTACTTTTCTCGGCTCAAAAGATCCAACTCCACCGGCTATAATAATATTAGGCGTTTCAAAAATTTTATTATCACTAGTAATAACATTCCATAATTCATTATTTTTTTTTAATTCATTAACTCTTTGATTAAGATGAAACTCAGGTTTAAAAGGTTTAATTTGCTGTAATAAATTTTTAATTAGATCCTCTCCTGTACAATCTGGAACTCCTGGAATATCATAGATGGGTTTATCAGGATAAAGCTCTATACACTGTCCACCTATTTTATCTAAATTATCAATAATATGAGCATTAAGACCTAAAATTCCGAGTTCAAAAACAGAAAACAATCCAACTGGTCCAGCTCCAATAATTACTGCATCGGTTTTTACTGTCATATCAACTTTGCTTCTCAGGCATTCTTACGATTATGCCATCTAGTTCATTGGTTATAATAATCTGACAGCTTAATCTGCTCGACTTATCAGCATCTTGAACAAAATCGATCATATCTTGTTCTGCCTCCTGAGCTTTTGGAATTTTATTTAAAAATGTTTCATTCACATAAACATGACAAGTTGCGCAAGCACAAGAACCTCCACAATCAGCATCAATTCCTGGAATAGAATTTTTTATAGCCCCTTCCATTATTGAATAACCAATTGGCATGTCTATTTGATGTTCTTTTCCGTTATGTTCTATATAAGTAATTTTTGGCATTAAATTAAAAACTTTAGATCATATAACAGTGAATTTATGTTTTTAAAATTACAATTTGTTAAAAAAAAATTTTTTTTAAAAGATTCTTTTAGAATATCAAGAGAAAACAAAAAATTCATAAAAACCATAATAATAAAGCTTATAGAAAGTGATAAAAGCGGTTTTGCAGAATGCGTTCCTTACAAAAGATACGGTGAAACTCAAGAAAAGATATTTTCATATTTAAAAAACAATGAATATGAAATTACACAGTTAATTAGACAAAATAGATTTCGAGAAATTAAATATTTATCCTTAAGAACAGCTCTGGAATTAGCCTTTAATCATCTTAACATACAAAAAGGCAAGAAATATAATTTAAGAAAAAAATATCAGACTTCAATTACTATTCCGATCTTCAGAGAAGAAAAGCTTGAAAAAATAATCCATAAATTCAAAAATATTAATTTTATCAAAGTAAAAGTTAATAAAAATAACATTTTACAGACTGTAAAATTTATAAATAAAAAGTGCCCTAAATCAAAAATTATAATTGATGCAAACGAAGGGTTAAATTTTATATTGTTAAATAAAATTATTAAGAATTTAGAAAAATTAAATGTAATTATTATAGAACAACCATTTAAATATGGATTAGACTATAAACTTAAAAATATTAAAACAAAAATATTATTTTGCGCTGATGAATCTTTTCATATTAAAAATAAAAATAAAATTTTAAAATACTACCAAGTAGTAAATGTAAAATTAGATAAATTTGGTGGGTTAAATAAAAGTATTGAAATTATTAAATTTTTAAAAAGTAAAAATAAAAAAATATTACTTGGGTGTATGGTCAGTTCTTCGCTTTCAATTGTGCCCGCACTAACAATTGCAAAATATTGTACATTCCTTGATCTTGATGGGCCTTATTTCTTAAAAAAAGACTTTAAAAATGGAGTTTCCTATAAAAATGGTAATTTAATTTTAAATAAAAATTTTATCTGGCTCAATAAAAAAGGCCCCCAAGAAAATCTTGAGGGCCTTTTTAAAAAAATTAATTAAATATAATTACTTACTTCCTGCAGGTGTTAAACTTGATGCAGTTTTGTAAATAACTAAACCGAATAATATTTTGTTAATAAAGTCTGCCAAGTTGTAAATAAGGTTTAAAGTAACCTCATTTGCAGAACCTGTCATATATCCAAAAAGATATCCTAATGGGTATACTGACCAACCGATTGTTACGATCCATTTACAGAATTCAAAACAATCTTTTGAGGCACCTGTTAACCTTGCTGCTTCTCTACCAGCTTCGCCCGAGAAAACTTCATATAAAATGAAGATCCATCCGGCCATACCAATAATAAAGCCAGCGTTAATATTCATATATCCAGCTTCGCCGAGATATCCACCTATTAACATAACTAATGTTCCAATAAGTAATCTCCAAAAAATTCCTGAAGAAACTTTTTTAACAGCTGAAAGTATAAAGTAAAATTCAATCATTAATAAAGGAACAGTTAATAACCAGTCAATATATCTAAATACTGTTGGTGATGTGCCAGTAGTTACCCAGACTTCTCTCATGTACATGTAATGCACAAATGCAATACCTGTAACTAAACCTGATAAAGTCACCGATGTTCGCCATGAAGCTTTGACTGAATTTCTTTCGATAAAAAAGAAAAACGTGCTAGCTAGCAAGGCCATTGATATTAACCAGAATGAAATTCCAGTTAAATCACTAGATTGTAGAAGAGCTGTTTTCATTAATCCCCTGTTTGTTTGTTTAAAGTGACACTAAAACTAAAGTAATTTGTTATTTATTAAAAGATAATTAAAACTAATAAAATCAATGATTTGTGGGTATTTTTATAGTTATAATTATCGTTACATTAGAAATGCTAATAAACAACTAAATAAATGAGCAATAAAGCAATAGTTATAGGTTCAGGTCTTGGTGGAATTGCATCAGCAATTAGATTGAGGGCTAAGAATTATGATGTCACATTAATTGAAAAAAATTCTGATTTAGGGGGAAGAGCAAGAACATTTTATAAAAATGGGTATACATTTGATGCTGGTCCAACCGTGATAACGGCCCCCTATCTTATTGAAGAGTTATTTTTACTCTTTAAAAAAAATATTAATGAATACGTAAAAATTATCCCATTACAAATTTGGTACCAATTTATATTCAGCGATTTATCAAAATTTAATTATACCAGTGATCATAAAGTTAATTTGCAGGAAATTTCAAAGATTAACTCGAAAGACGTTATCGGATTTGAGAAATTATTAAAATTTTCAGAAAAAATATTTAACAAAGGTTATTTAGAGTTAGCGGACAAACCATTTTCTAATTTTTTTTTCATGTTAAAACAAGTGCCCTCTTTATTATTGCTCAAGAGTTATCTTTCAGTCTATAGATTTGTATCAAAATTTTTAAAAAATGAAAAATTAAGAAAAATTTTTAGCGTCCAACCTCTTTTAGTGGGTGGAAATCCATTTTCAACAACTTCAATTTATGCATTAATATTATTTTTAGAAAAAAAATGGGGAGTGCATTATGCTTTAGGCGGTACGGGAAAAATTGTTACTGCGCTAGAAAAACTAATGAATGAAATTGGGGTTAAAATTATTAAAAATGACGAGGTGGTTAAAATAATAACAGATAAAAAAAATATTTATGGTGTTGTTACTAAAAGTAATAAAACAATTAATGCAAATATTGTTGTTTGTAATGCGGATCCACCATTTGTATACAAACATTTATTAGATAAAAAACAAAATACATTTTTATTTGAAAAAAAAATAAAAAGAATGGATTATTCAATGGGTTTATTTGTTTATTATTTTGGATCAAAGAAAAAATATAACGATGTTCAGCATCACACAATTTATTTTGGTGACTCATATAAAGATTTATTAAATAAAATTTTTGAAGAAAAAATATTAACTGACGACATAAGTTATTATCTTCACAGACCAACAGCGACAGATCCTACGATGGCCCCAAAAGATAAGGACTGTTTTTATGTCTTAGTACCGGTACCAAATAACTTATCTAAAATAAAATGGGATCAAGAAGCAGAAAAGTTTAAAAAAATAATTATTAAAAAATTAAGCTCGACTTTATTACCTAATATTGAAGAGTACATAGAAAACGATTTTTACATAACACCTGATTACTTTGAGAAAGAACTTAGAACTCTTCATGGATCAGGATTTTCTATTCAACCGCTGTTTTCACAGTCTGCATACTTTAGATTTCACAATAAATCTGAAATATATAAAGGACTATTCTTTGTGGGTGCAGGGACGCATCCGGGTGCTGGAATTCCTGGGGTTTTATCTTCTGCTAAAATTTTAGATAAGATAGTACCTAAAATTATATGAAATCAGAATTTTATATAAAAAATTATGGAAAATCATTTTTTTGGGCAGGAAAATTTTTAAAAAAAGAAATATTTGCTGATTGTGCGATACTTTATGCATTTTGCAGGATTGCGGATGATCTTGTTGATGAAAATAGTAATTCAGCGAAAAAAATTGATAAATTTATAAAAGAATATTCAAATTCAAAATCTAAAAATATAATTATTAATAAATTCAAAAAAATTAAAAAAAAATACAATATTCCCGAAAAATTTATTAATGATTTGTTTTATGGAATAAAGTTAGACACAAAAATTGTAAATATTAAAACAAAAAAGGAACTTATTAAGTATTCATATTATGTAGCCGGAACTGTAGGAGCGATGATGGCACATATATTTAATACAACACATCCTAAAGCAATTAAGCATGCGATAGATCTTGGCATAGCTATGCAATTAACTAATATTGCAAGAGATGTTGTTGCTGATGCAAAGTTAGGGAGAATTTATTTACCTAAAGACTTTTTAAGTCAAAATATTAAGGTTGAGGATATAGTTAATAAAAATTTTAATCGCGATAAATTATTTTCAGCTATTACTACAATCATCATTATGTCTGAAAAGTTTTATAAAAGTGGAAATGATGGAATAAGATATTTACCATCATCAATTAAATATCCAATATTTCTTGCAAGCTCATTATATAAAAGAATTGGACTAAATATTATTAATAGTAATTTGGATAAATATTTTAACTCTAGAATTTATGTTAGTTTTTTTGAAAAATTATTTATTACCTTAAAAGCATTTTTTGTTCTCAATTTCAAATATTAAATTAACAATTATTAATGAATAACTACGATTTTATAATTATAGGAGCAGGATGTTCTGGTTTGTCTCTTTTATATGAAATGAATAAAAATAATATTCTAAAAAATAAAACTTGTGCAATTTTTGATAAAAGAAAGCAATTTAGTAAAGATAAAATTTGGTCCTATTGGAATGTTTTTGAACATTCATTTTCAGACTGCTTATTAGATAAATGGGACAAGGTTGTAGTTAAAGGTAATGAAGAAATAGTTTTAGACTGTAAAGATTTTACTTATCAATCTGTAGATAGTGAAAAATTTTATAATAAAATATTAAAGAATATTAGTGATAATAAAAATATTAAATTTTTTTTAGACCGCAGCGTTGATGAAATTATTGAGGAAAATAGTCAAATAACAATCAAAAGTAAAAACGAGATATTTAAGGCGAATTTAGTTTTTGATAGCTCATTAAAAAACACTAACACTAATGACACTAAAATTTATCAACACTTTCATGGTTGTGAAATTAATTTTAAGGAAAGCATTAATTTAAGTAAATATCCAATTTTAATGGACTTCAATTGCGATCAAGGTAGTTGGACACATTTTTTTTATACTCTACCTCTTGGTGATAAAAAAATATTTATTGAGACAACTTGGATTTCTAATCAACAAAATTTGGCAAAAGAACAATATATATCGGAGATTAACGAATATATTCAAAGGAATTTAAATTATAAAAAAGAATATACTATTGAATACAATGAAACGGGTTCTATCCCAATGTTTCACTTTCAACCCAAGACTGATTACAAAAAATTAATAAAAATTGGAACCGCCGCGAATCTTACAAGAAAAAGTACAGGCTATACCTTTCTAAATATTCAAAAATTTACAAAAGAGTTAGTACAAAAGCTAATAAAAAACCAAAATATTACTAATACTCAAATACAATTAAAATATAATTTTTTAGATAGGATATTTATTAAAGTTTTACTTGATGAAAAAGAAAATATGCACAAAATATTTTTAAGACTTTTCAAAAAAAATAAGACTAAAGATATTATTAACTTTTTATCTAACAGCAGTAATTTTTTTCAAGACATAAAAATAATTCTAAGTATGCCTAAATTAATTTTTATTAAAAAATTACTAAACTTTTAATATGAATTATAATTTAAAAAAATATTTTAATGCTATTAACGTTTTCTTTTTATTGTTAATTTCTATTTTAACAGCAATTAATTTTTTTTTAGATTTATCATCTGCATATATATACTTTTTTTGTTTTTTATTGATTGCAACCATTGGTGTATCTCATGGAGCTTATGATGGTAAAAAAGGCGAGATTTTATTTAATAATAAATTAAAAAATTGGAAATTTATTTTTTATTTTACGTATATTGCATTAGTTATTTTAGTCTTTGTCTTTTGGTATTTAAATCCATTGATCTCACTAATAATTTTTTTATTTGTATCTTCTTTGCATTTTGGAAAGGAGGATTTAGAGATCTATTTAGATAAAAAATATAAATATCATCTATTTATTTTTTTTCTAAAAGGTTCATTAATTATATTGCTTCCATTATTTTTTAATTTTGAACAAACCAATATAATTTTTAATACAATCCTTTTTTCAAAAGATTATGTCTTGTTATCAAATAATTATACAAAATTTATTTTAATACTAAATTTATTAATACAGGTTCTATTTTACTTATATATTTATTTAAAAAAAAAATTAACAAGAGATGACTTTATTGCAATTATTTTTGAAATTTTTTTAATAATTATGGTATTTTATTTGTTTGCTCCAATAGTTGCATTTACTTTATATTTTTGCTTCATGCACTCTCTTAAAAATATTCTTCTTATTTCTAATGAACTTAATCCAATTTTATTTAAAGGTTTTCAAATATTTGTTAAACAATCATTATTTTTAACTTTAATCACTTTTTTTATTTTATTTATCTGTTTAATTTTTTTAACAAAATTAAACCTTCTTGAGAACTCGATTGAAAAAATTATTTTTATTGGCTTAGCTTCTTTAACGCTTCCACATATAATTTTACATTATTTTTCAGAAAAATATTAAAATACCAAAAATCTAAAGAACAATACTTTATTAATAGCTAAATTCTTAGCTTTAAAACTACATATCTTTTTTTTTACTATTAAATTAACTTAATAATAATTGGGGAAAAATTGAACAATAAATACGATAATTTATACAAAGCATCTATTGCGAATCCTGAAAAATTTTGGGATGAAGCTGCAAAAGATGTTAAATGGTTTTCGCCTTACAAAAAAGTTTTAGATAATTCTAATCCTCCGTTTTATCGTTGGTTTCCTGAAGGTAAAATTAATACCTGTTTTAATGCAATCGATAGGCATGTTGAAGAAGGGAATGGATCTCGTTTAGCTATTATTTATGACAGTCCTGTTTCTTCTAAAAAAATTTCATTTAGTTACTCTGAAGTAAAAAAAATAGTCTCTACTTTTGCAGGGGCGTTAAAAGATTTTGGAATAAAAAAAAATGATCGTATCATCATTTATATGCCTATGATCCCGGAGGCAGTTTTTGCTATGCTTGCCTGCGCAAGAATAGGTGCTGTACATTCCGTTGTCTTTGGAGGTTTTGCGGCAAACGAACTTGCTGCAAGAATAAATGACTCTGAAGCAAAATTAATTATTTCTGCTTCTTGTGGTTTTGAACCTGGAAGAATAATTCAATATAAACCGCTTTTAGATGAAGCAATAAGACTTGCAACTCTTAAGCCAAAAAAATGTGTAATATTTCAAAGAGAAAATAATTCTGTTGAATTAGGGGTTAACGATATTAGTTGGCAAGAGTTTATAAAGAATGCAAAAGAAATTGATTGTGAACATATGGACGCTAATGATCCTGCTTACATACTTTACACTTCTGGAACCACAGGAACTCCAAAAGGTATTGTCAGAGACATTGGTGGTCATATTGTTGCTTTAAAATGGTCAATGAAAAATATTTACAATATTAACCCTGGTGATATTTGGTGGTCGGCAAGTGATATTGGTTGGGTTGTTGGTCACTCTTATATTGTTTATGGACCATTGTTTCATGGATGCACAACAATATTATATGAAGGAAAACCTGTCGGAACTCCTGATGCTGGTTCTTTTTGGAGAATAATATCAGAATATAAAGTTAAATCATTATTTACAGCCCCTACTGCTTTTAGAGCTATAAAAAAAGAAGATCCTGAAGGAAAATTTTTTAAAAAATATGATTTATCTAAGTTTGAAATATTATTTTTAGCTGGAGAGAGAGCTGATCCAGATACAATTAAGTGGGCTGAAAACTTATTAAAAAAACCTGTTATAGATCATTGGTGGCAAACAGAAACTGGATGGGCAATAAGCGCAAATTGTGCAGGCCTTGGTTTGTTTAAGACTAAATATGGTTCTGCTGGCAAAGCAGTTCCTGGTTATAACATTCAAATTTTAAAACCTGATGCTACACAAGCTAAACCATCTGAAATGGGTGATGTGGTAGTAAAATTACCTCTTCCTCCAGGAACTTTTCCAACATTATGGAAAGCAGATAAAAGATATAAAGAAAACTACATGGATCCTTATCAGGGTTACTACAAAACTTATGATGCAGGACACATTGATGAAGATGGATATGTGTGGATTATGTCTAGAACAGACGACATTATTAACGTTGCAGGACATAGACTTTCAACAGGCTCGATGGAGGAAATATTATCAGAAAATGCTAGTGTTGCAGAATGCGCCGTGCTTGGAATTGCTGATAATTTAAAGGGTCAAATACCTCTTGGTTTAATTGTATTAAAATCTGGAGTGACAAAAAAACCTGAAGATATTTCAAAGGAATGTATTCAAATGATTAGAGATAAAATTGGACCCGTGGCTGCATTTAAAAATGTAGTTGTTGTAAAAAGACTTCCAAAAACAAGATCTGGAAAAATTTTAAGAGGAACAGTTGGTAAAATAGCAGATCAAGTTCCTTATAAAATGCCAGCTACTATTGATGATCCTACTATTTTAGATGAAATTAAATCTTCTTTGATTGAATCCGGAATAATTAAAAATTAGAATTCTAAGGGTTTTCCAAATTTAGTATCAACGATCTTTTTATCCCAAGAAGCAATTTTCCCATTTACAATAGTTCCGATTGGGAAACCTTTTACGGTTTTATTATTAAACGGCGTCCATCTACATCTACTTGCAATCCAATCATTAGTAATTTTAAAATTTAAGCTCATATCAATAACAGTAAGATCCGCATAATACCCTTCTTTGATCTCTCCTCTTTTTTTAATATTAAAAATTTTACAAGGATTAATACTTAATAATTCGACCAGTCTTTTAAATGTAAGTTTTTTATTATTTACATGATCTAACATAATAGGAAGCATAGTTTGAACGCCTGTCAAACCAGAGGGGCTCTCAGGATATGGTTTTTGTTTTTCTTTTAATGTATGTGGAGCATGATCCGATCCGAGCACGTCAATAGTTCCATCTAATAATCGTTTCCATAAAATAACCTGATGATCCTTAGTTCTTATTGGGGGATTCATCTGCGCCAAAGTTCCAAGCTCCTCATAACAATTAGGAGCAAACAAAGTTAAGAACTGCGGTGTTGTTTCAACAGTCACATATTTTTTATTGTTTGCTAAAAAATCTGCCTCTTCTTTAGAAGATACATGTAAAATATGTATTCTTTTCTTATGTTTGTTAGCAAAGCCAACCACTTTTGTAGTAGAAGTTAATGCGACCTCAGAGTCTCTCCAGACAGGATGGGTCTTGACATTCCCCTTTTCGATTAAAAATTTTTTCTTTTGTAACAAATCATCGTCTTCAGAATGGATTGAAACAACTCTTGGGCTTATTCTAATAACTTCTTCAATAGCTTCGTCTTTTTTTACAAGCAAAGTTCCAGTGGATGAACCTATAAACATTTTGATTCCACAACATCCTGCTAGATTTGTAGTTTGTTTTATAAACTCAAAATTATTTTCTGTTGCTCCAAAATAAAATGCATAATTGCAATACATACTATTTTTTGCTCGATCTAATTTATCTTGAAATC
>JABHUX010000062.1 GCA_018658635.1 Alphaproteobacteria bacterium | reverse complement strand
TGTGTGCTGTGGCACAAAATATAAAAATATCTCCATCTATCTTGTCAGCTGACTTTAGTACTCTAGGCGATGAAATAAAAAGTTTAGAAAAAGCGGGTGCAGATTTAATTCACGTTGATGTTATGGACGGCCACTTTGTTCCAAATATTACCATGGGACCTCCTATTATTAAGATGGTTAGAAAATGCACAAAACTTCCCTTCGATGTACATTTAATGATCTCTCCTGTTGAAAAATATATTAAAGCGTTTGCAGATGCAGGTTCAGACATTATTACCATTCACCCTGAAGCAACGGATAATTTAAAAAGAGCTGTTGGCACGATTAAATCTTTAGGAAAAAAAGCAGGCGTTTCTTTAAATCCTAAAACCCCCATTAGTGCTTTAATAAATGTTATTAATGATATTGATCTTATTTTAATTATGAGTGTGAACCCTGGCTTTGCAGGACAAAGTTTTATGAGTGAAGTTCTCCCTAAAGTAACTGAACTTAGGAAAATGATTAACGAAAAGAAACTTAAAATTGATATTGAAATTGATGGCGGAATTAACTTTGAAACAGCTCCTCTTGCAGTAAAAGCGGGTGCTAATATATTGGTATCTGGAACAACTATTTTTTCTGGTTCCTTAAAAGATAATATCCAAAAATTAAGAAATTGCGCTTAAGTGTCCAATCTCAATACATTTAATCTTTATCTTTTATCTTTAAAAAAAAGCTTTCAAGATGGATTAAGGGAGAAAAAATTTAAAAGTTCCAATTATAATGTTTCCTTAGGAGGTATTCAGCCTCATCGAATTTACGAATCCTCTAATATATTTTTAATTCAAGATCTTATTAATCATGATCCTATTATCCTTAATAGTGTTAGAAAATTTACAACTAATGTTTGGAAAATTACCAATTTAGAAAAAGACAAAACAAAAAAACTTCATAATTTTTGTTGGTTACCAGCATTAAATATTAAAACTGAAAAAGAATTAGGCTGCTTAATTATTGATCAATGGATTAATAATTTTTCAAATTATAATGAGAAATATTGGACGCTCGATGTTGTAACGATGCGTTTAATATATTGGATTTCGAGCTACGAGATTATTTTTAAAAATAGTGATCTGATTTTTAGAAGCAAAGTTATTAATAATATTGTCAAACAAACCAAACATTTATTCAAAAATATCAGCTTAGTTAGCAGTGGAGTTAATAAAATAAAGTCACTTGCAGCACTAATTTTAGTTGGAAATTCCTTTGAACAATATGAAGAATATACTCAATTCGGGCTTAAAAATTTAGAGGATGAACTTGGAAACTTTGTCAACAAAGATGGATTTGTTAAAAGCAAAAACCCTGAAGATTTATTTTGGACTTTATATTTTTTAGTCCTTATCAAGGAATGGTTAATATTATCTAGAAAACAAACTCCTGCTTTTATTAATATTTACATCAATTCCCTTGGAATTTGTTTTAAATTTTTAAGATTTTCTAATGGTGATCTTCCTCTTTTTAACGGCGCTAATCATATTAATACTGAAAAATTTTATGAGTTTTTAGAATCTAGAGGCTATGAATTTGAAAACATGGAAAATATTTTTTGTGGTTATGCAAAAATTAAATCGAAAAAAATAGAATTATTTATAGATGCCAACAACCCCTCTTCAATGCTGCATTCAAGAAATTACCAAGCAGGTCCATTGTCATTTGAACTTACATCGGGTGGTATAAAATTTATCTGTAATTCTGGATCGGGTAAAAATCTTGGTGAAGAATTATCTTATTTAAGCTCATCAACCGCAGCTCATTCAACGGTTACAATTAATGATACCTCGTCTTGCATATTTCAAAAAAATGCTTTGATTAGAAAATATTTTGGAAATTCTCTCATTGAAAAACATAATATTTTTAAGCAAGAATTTAAAAACGATAAAGAATTTATTCAATGCGTTGTTGGTCATGATGGTTATGAAAAAAGATTTAAAATATTACATGAGCGACAAATCACTTTGTTTAAATTAAAAAATCACATTGAAGGAATTGATAGTTTAAAATGCAAAAACCTAGAAAATAAAAATTTAACTTTTAGTGTAAGATTTCATATTCATCCTGATATTCGCATCACTAAAACCATGGGGAATGATATCCTGCTTAGCTCAAGCGGTGGGGAAGGCTGGATATTTAGAAGCCCTCAAATACCAACTAAAATTGAGAAAAATCTTTATTTAGGCAATTCAGACAATATTAAGGAATCCTCATTTATTCTGCTTGAAGGCAATATAGAAAATGAGAACACTAATATTATTTGGCATCTAGAAAAAGCCAAATAAAAATCGTATACCCAATACTCCTTCATGCAACTGATTAAAATCAAAAAAGCCTTAATCTCTGTTTCTGATAAAACAAATCTAAAAGAAGTTCTTAAATGTTTAAAAGCAAATAATGTTGAAATTATTAGCACCGGCGGTAGCTATAAATTTATAGAAGATCTTGGTTTTAAGTGTACTGAAATTTCAGAATATACAAAATTTCCTGAAATATTGGATGGTAGACTTAAAACATTGCATCCAAAAATTCATGGGGGCCTTCTTGCAAAAGCTGATGATAAAGAACATCAGAATCAAATTAAAAAAGAGGGTATAGATTTTATAAATTTACTAATTGTTAATCTTTATCCATTTGAGAAAAAGCTTTTAGAAAAAGCAGACTTTGACACGATGATTGAAAATATCGACATTGGTGGTCCTGCAATGGTTAGGTCTTC
This sequence comes from Alphaproteobacteria bacterium, assembly GCA_018658635.1. GTDB lineage: Bacteria > Pseudomonadota > Alphaproteobacteria > Pelagibacterales > Pelagibacteraceae > Fontibacterium. The sequence goes on along the minus strand of JABHUX010000062.1, from coordinate 744 downwards.
GGCCAAGAATTTTAAATTTACAACGGTTATATCAAGCACTGATCAGTATTCTGATTTAATAAATGAATTAAATAATAACAAAGGATCAACATCTTTTGAATTTAGAAAAAAACTTGCAACTGATGCTTTTCTTGAAACAGCTTATTATGACTCGGTAATATCGAACTGGATGAATGACTTAAAGGATAATAAATTTCCAAAAAAAATTACAATTGCAGGCCAACTCAAAGATAAATTAAGATACGGAGAGAATCCACATCAGCAAGCCTCTGTTTATAAAATAAATTATAAAAATGATTTCTTGTCTAAGATAAAACAAATTCAAGGCAAAGAACTTAGCTATAATAATTATTTGGACATGTATTCAGCGGTCTCCATATCTAAGGAATTAGGTGAAAAAGGCAGTTCTTGCGTTATCGTTAAACACAACAATCCTTGTGGGTGTGCTATCGCAGAGAATGCCCTTAAATCCTATGAATTAGCCCTTTCTAGCGATCCTATCAGTGCTTTTGGGGGGATTGTCAGCTTTAATGGGGAAGTTGATGAAAAGCTTGCAAGTGAGATCACAAAGACATTCTATGAAGTAATTATTGCAAGAAGCTTTAATAAAAAAGGTTTAAATATTTTTGAAAAGAAAAAAAACTTAAGATTAATTTCATTAGAAAACTTTAAAAAACAAGATAAATTTTCCTATACATTTTTAGGTGATAATTTTTTAATTCAAGACAAACATCAAATGGAGAT
>JABHUX010000061.1 GCA_018658635.1 Alphaproteobacteria bacterium | reverse complement strand
TGTGAGTTCTATATTTATTCAAATCAAACCACCCTTTTTAATAATAAATTTAAATACAGTTAATGTTCAAAAAAAACAATCATAATTTCTCATTTATTTAAAACAATAAAGAACTAGATCAGTTTATTGCAAAGATTAAAAATAAAAAAAAATTTTTCTTTGATACAGAATTTGAGAGAAGATCAACTTATAAAGCCATTATATCTATTGTGGTTATTTTTGATGGAAAAAATATTGGCATTATTGATTGTTTAGAAAAAAATATTAAATTCAAAAAAATTTTTAAATTTTTAAATAAAAAAAATATTACCTTAGTAATCCATTCTTGCAGACAGGATTTAGAGATATTCTTATCAGTAGTTAAAAAAATCTTATTTACCGTTTTTGATACTCAGATTGCAGCATTGTTTAATGGTTATCATGAAGCGCCATCTTATAAGAAATTAGTACATGATTTTTGCAAAATTAGTTTGGATAAGTCGTTGCAGAAAGATGATTGGCTAAAAAGGCCAATTAGTAATGAAAGAATTAATTACTTAATAAATGATGTTTATTATCTAAAAATAATTTTTAATAAATTGAATAGTAAATTAGTAAGAAAAAGTAAATTAAATTTATTTAATAAACTTGTTGAAAAAGAAATTTTTAAAATTTCTCATGAAAACTATCCTATTATTTTTAAAAAAAAATTAGGAAACAATATTTTAAAAAATAAAAAATTTATCAAAATAGTAAATTTAAGAGATAAACTAGCAAGAAAGATAAATCTTCCAAAAAATTGGGTTTTTTCTGATAAACAAATTATAAAGAATGTAAAAGATGAAGAAACTTCTATTAATTCACAAAATTTAAAAAATATTGAAATTGAAAATTTTACAAAACTAATTAATAATTTTAAGAAAAGTTTTAATAAAGTTAGCTGATATTAGCTAATGCTTGATTAATAATTTTTGTATTTATCTTTTTTTTATACAACAAAGACAGTTCATCTAAATTTTTAACAAACATAGAAGCGGCATCATAAGTTCTTTCAATTTTTTTTAGAATAAAATTTACTTCTTTCGTAGTAATATTAATTTGTTTATCCGATAGCATCTTTGTTAAAATCTGAGTAAATAAATCATCAGAGGGATTGGTGATTGCAACTGCAACTAATGAATTTAATCGTGATATTAAATCTTTTAATTTAAAGGAAATATTTCCTGCTAATTTGTTTGAAGTTAAATAAATAAATTTATTTTTACTTATAAAATCATTTAAAATTGTTTGAAAAAAAACTTCATCATTAAATAATTCTATGTCGTCTATAATTAAAACCTTTTGATTTAATATTAATTCTAAATTATCTTTATTCACAAATCCCCCTTCAAAAATTTTAGAATTAGTTTTATCAGAAAATATTTTTGTTAAATAAGATTTACCAGATTTTTTTGGACCATAAATATTGATTCCTTTAAAACTCCAATTTGGCCATTCTTTTATTAATTTGTAAGCTTCGTAATTATTTTGCCCCACACAAAAATCTTCTTCATAATAAAAACTTTTATCTGGAAATTTAAAAACTATTTGATCTTTCATAAAAAAACCTAAAACTACATTATTTTTATAAAAAATCTTATTTAAAAACTGTTTGTAAAATAAGAAAACAAGTGTATTGCTGAAGTGTTAATTTTTTTTTAATGAATAATTCAAATTTTACCTATCTTAAAAGTGGTGTTAATATCGAAAAAACCACAAATCTAGTTAAGTTTATTTCTAAATTATCAAAATCCACAAAAATTAAAGGCAGTGAAATTAAAAACTTTAAGAACATAGGAGGCTTTGGATCTGTATTTGATCTAGGCCAATATAAAATTAAAAACCCTCTTATTGTAACTTCCACTGATGGAGTTGGAACTAAGCTAGAAATAGCAAATCATCTTAATGATTTTAGGACGATTGGAATTGATTTGGTTGCGATGTGCGTAAATGATTTAATTGTACAAGGTGCAAAACCTGTTGTCTTTTTAGACTATATTGCAATTCCAAAAGTTATTGAAAAAAAATACAAGCAAATATTATCTGGTATTGCAAAAGGATGTAGGATTGCTGGATGTTCTTTGTCAGGCGGTGAGACAGCAGAAATGCCTGGGGTATACACTGGAGATTCTTTTGATTTAGCTGGCTTTGCTGTTGGTATTGTTGGAAAAAAAAATGTTATCACAGGGAATTCAATTAAACATGGCGATATAATATTAGCAATACCTTCAACGGGAGCTCATTCTAATGGATATTCTTTGATAAGAAAAATTTTGAAAGATAAAAGAATTAAAGTTAAAAATAATAAAAAATTATACAGAGATCTTTTAACACCCACTAAAATTTACGTTAAAGAAATATTAAAACTCCACAGTATGAAGTTAATTAAAGGGTGCGCTCATATCACAGGTGGAGGAATTATTGAGAACTTACCTAGAGTAATTCCTAATAATTATACCGCAAAAATAAATCTTTCAAAAATCAGACCTAATAAAGTTACAAAATGGATTAAATCAAATGGTGTACATGATCATGAAATGCTTAAAACATTTAACTGCGGCGTGGGGTTTTGCATAATTGCGGATAAAAAAAATTATAAAAAAATCTTTAATGTTTTTAATAAATCATTAAAGCCTTATGAAATTGGAACTATAATAAAAAGTAATAATAATAATAAAATTATATTAAATGAAAAAGTTAACTGGAAATATTAATGTTGGCGTTCTTATTTCTGGTAGAGGTTCTAACTTAAAAGAATTAATTAAATACTCAAAAAAAAACAATACTAATTGGAAAATCAAATTAGTTATTTCTAATAATATAAAAGCTAAAGGATTGGTTTATGCTAAAAAAAGTAAAATTGTAAATTACGCAATAGAAAAAGAGAAATCACAATTTGAAAAAAAAGCTTTTAAATATCTAAAGAAAAATAAAATTAATTT